>CAYIOH010000012.1:9654-21880 GCA_964364975.1 uncultured Bifidobacteriaceae bacterium | reverse complement strand
GAACCGAAAGCCTGAACTGCCGGCTCGGATGATTGATCTGGGATTGACGGCGCCTGTCAGAACCGCCGCCCCGATTTTAGCTCCAGCGGCGCCCGCATGACACAACGCCGCCGCAGTCCGGTGGGCCTGATTGATTACCCGCGGAAGATCGTGGCTTAACTCCGCGCCCACTAGGTCCGCGCCACGGGCGATTTGGCAGCGACCCGATGAAAGCCAAAATCGCCAACGCCGAGCAGGCCAAAGTCCACACGATGCTGGTGATTGGTGGTCGGGTCCTGGAAGGTGGAACGTCTCGGTGCGACTGCACGGTAAGCGCAATGTGGGTGCGAAGCCAAAGAGCGAAGTCGTGGCTGATATTCTGTCAGCGGTCAAAGAGCGGCGAAACTAAATTCGAGCTTGTTTCGGCTGCTTCGGACTGCTACCGTTCAAATTGAGTATGGGTGCGTTTTCACGCCATTTCGCACGGCTGCTCTTGCCAGTCTTGCTGGGAAGCGCAACTGTCGCGTGGGCGGATTCGATTTACTGGACGAATTCTGCGGGCGGACTTTATTCCGAGCCTTCAAACTGGTCACCGAACGGAATACCCGCACCTTCCGACAGCGTTTCGTTCACGAACGTGAGTTCGTATGCGTTCACAGTTGACGCGGGCGTGACTAATTCCGCAGCATTTTTCCATCAAGGCAGTGTTACCCAGGCAATTTCGGCAGGCGTATGGCGTTTGGCCAATGAATGGCGTGTTGGGGAGTCAGCCGGAATCACGTCACGCGTCACGTCGGTCAGCGGTTCTGTGCTCGTAACGAATGAAGCTGGCACGGGTGTTTCGTCCGTTGGCCGCAACGGAACGGGTGAGTTGGCAATTCGCGGCGGCAACATAGTGACTGACTTTTTGCAGGCGACCAACGGCAACCGCTCTCTGTTGACCTTGGCGCATGGCAGTCTTACGACGCTGCATGGGGTGATCGTGAGCAACGGCACATTGGTTGTCGGCATGGTAACGAATGCGCCGTTTGTTTGGAACATCACCGGAGGGAACAACCAAATCCAGAATGACGGCTTTTCTGGTTACGGCGGCCTGACTCTTGGTGTATTGAGCGGTGCTGGCCGTTCAGTCATCAATCTCGGCGGTTCAAATGTATCCCTCACAGTTCCCGGCCTGGACACTTATGGCAATAACCGATTGAACATACAGGGCGGCGCGACATTTCACACGACAAGAGTCCAATTGGGACTTCAATCAGTCGGAGCTAATAATATTGTCGTCATCTCCGACCCCGGCAGTTCCTGGATCAACGATTATCACATGAATTTTGGAATGCATTCGGGGTCTCAGACCATGATCATCAGCAATGGAGGTTATTTCAAGACAGGAGGCACAACATATTCTGACCTGCACTTCACCTCGTTCGACCAGCCCGGCAGCAGAATTATTATTACGGGTTCAAATTCCTGGTTCAACAGCGATGGAGTGGCTGACTTTGGGCTCAGTTGGTCTTCGCCTGGCAACCCATTGAACAATTTGGTTCTTGTGACAAATGGTGGTCGCTTCTTGGCTCGGCAATTAACATACGGAAGCACCAATTTTGCTCTTGGATCAGTCAGCCGCCCGGGAAACGTGGTAAATGTGGCGGATGGCAGCTTATGGATTGGGTCGCTTACTTTTGCCGTCGGCACGTTGCACATTGAGGCCGGGAACGGAACGATTGACCAGTTGAACATGATCGGAGGAACGAACGCGGTCATTCAAACGCTGGGCAATCTGTATGTGGGGCATCACGGCAACTTGGGCGCAGGGGAACTCCGAGTAGGCGGTGCGAACATGACCATCGTGGCATTGAACGGCCAATTGGAAGTCGGTGGTTGTCAAATAGGCGCATTCTCAGGTGACAACGGCAACGTGACGATGACGGGTGGACGGGCGTTCGTGACGAATGCTTCGCAAACTGGGTTACTGCTTGTTGGTGGTGCGGGCAACGGAACGCTTCGCGTCAACAGCGGATTGATTCAAGCTGACGCTGCAAACGTAAGCGCTTCGGCGGGCAGTTTGGGTTTGTTGATTCTTAACGGACCTGCTTCTTGTCTTTTTACTCCGAATTTCAGCGTTGGCGCAGGCGGAACAGTCGTGGTGAGCAACGCAGCGACACTCCAAATCAGCAATTGCACCGCCCCCGCGTCAACGATTTCGGTGAATGGAGCAACCTTGGAATTCATTTCGGGAACACCAACCATACCCAGCAACGCCATCGCGATCACAAACGCGACGATTTCTTTTCGGAACGCCAGTGCGGCCGAATTGGATTTGAGCAACCCGGCTTACCTGGGCCGGATTCAACGTTCCGGCTCAACCATCCTGCAGTTGATTCAGACCACCAATGCGTCACTGGCGTCCCTTATATTCCGGGGGAACGATGCTTCAACGTGGTCAAGGTTGATTCTTAACGGAGGCACTTCAGCGTTGCAGGCCGGGAGTATCTTGATTGAAACCAACTCGGTTTTGGCAGCGACGAACACCATCGCTACCATTACGGGCACATTCACAAATCGCGGCCAAATCATCCTGAACAACAGCACCCTGCGATTTGTCAGCCCGGTTACTTTGTCAGAGACTTCCAGTTTCCAAGGCTCGCAAGGTTTCCTTCTGTTCGCCGGCGGGCTTCATTTGCCGACGACGGATGTTACCGTGCCCGCTGGCATTGCAGTTCAGGCAAGTTCCATCACGTCAGATGGTGGAAAGCTTGTCATCAGTGGCGGCGGAATCATTCCCAACGACGACGGCACAGTACCGAGCGGGATGATCATCTTTCAAGATGGCTGGGTGACGTATCTCGATACGTCAGCCGCATCAGTAACCCCGCCATCAGGACTTGTCGGCGCGCTGGGACTGGAGTTGATACGGTCTACAAATGCTCCGGTGATTTCACAAACCTTTGCAAGCGGCGCAGGCGGGTACGAACGTTTGAGGATGGGGAGTGAAAGTGGCTGGCGGAGTCAGCAGCTCGTGGTCGGTCAAGGTGGCGGTATGTTTATCGCAGATCCTTCAGCGTCGGTGACTCTGACTTCCGGTGTGTTCCGGGTGGAGCAGGGAGGATTGTTCCGAGACGATACCGGCGGCACGAGTCACGTTGGGTTTAGTTCCACAAGCTCCAATGCCAGCGCCACGATTTCAGGCAATGGCTCGACATGGTTGACTCCCAACGCCGTCTCGGTCGGAGCAAGTGGTTCGCAAAATCAATTGCTCGTCGAGTTTGGTGGGAAGCTCCTCGCCGATTCGGCGACCATCGGTGGAAGCAGCGGCAACAACAATCGCCTGACTTTGAATGGCCTGGGCGCAAGCTGCTTTGCCACCAATGGTCTGACCGTAGCCGGTAGTCAAAATCAGTTTCTGATTCAAACCGGCGGCGTGTTCCTTGGATCACAAATCATCGCCAGCGGATCGAGTGCACTTGTCTCTTTGGCCGGAACTGGCGCGGTTGCGAATTGCTCAACTCAACTCGTCCTGTCGGGTTCGCAGTCCCGGTTACAAGTTTCCAGCGGTGCAAATCTTTTCACAAGCAATGGAGTCTTGTTGAATGCGTTCTCGGGCTCAACGGCAGACATTTCTGGCGAAGGCAGTTTGTGGAAGCTGACCGGCGGCTTGACCATCAGTGCACCGTTCTTTTTATCTGCAACCAATCGTGTCATTGTCAGCAGTAAGGCTTCAATTGTATCTCCGTCTTTGTCGTTGAGTAGCTCAACCTTCGGTCGGGCCGCGTTGGCGGTTCAATCCGGACAACTGTTTGTAACCAACGCTTCTGGAACGGCCAACATGACTGTGAACGGGCCGCTTGATCTGAATCGTGGATTGCTCCGCGCCGACAAGGTGACCGCCAGCAGCGCCAGTCTCTCGGTCATCAATATCCGTGCGGGCAATGCTGAATGGGTGGCTTGCGATCTTTCCGCAGGCATTCCCCTCCGGATTGGGGACGGGACTAACCTTGCCACCTTAAATCTGCTTGGCGGCACGAACATCTGTCGGAGTGGCTTGGAAGTCCGTCGCTACTCAAGATTGACCGGCAGCGGAGTCATCATCGGCGCTGTCACCAATCGCGGGATATTCTGGCCTTCGGTCATCACAATCCAAAGTAATCTTGTGCTGGACTCCACATCCGATCTGGCATTCTTAATCGCAGGAGCGCCGGGCTTTCCACAGAACAGTTCCCTCGTCGTTACCGGGAATGTTTCGTTGGCTGGAAATTTGGGAATATCTGTTAACCCGGGCGTGACTCTTTCCAATACGCAAAGTTTCGTTCTAATCCAATATGGAAGTATCGCATCCAGTTTTTCCAACATCGTCTTTGGCCAGCGCCTGCTTACCAGCGACCGGCTTGCTTCATTCCGGATAGACAACACCGGCACGGCCATCATCGCGACAGACTTCCAATCTGAAGACTTGGATGGCGATGGAATTCAGGACGCTTGGGCCATGCAGCATTTCGGTATCAGTCCGCTCTTGCCCGGCACAGGGACGAACGATCTCGACGGAGATTGGGATGGAGACGGCCTCAGCAATCGCAATGAATTTTTGCTTGGAACGGATCCTAACGACCCCTCTAGTTGTCTTCTCATCCAACTGGAGATGATGGGGCAAAGTGGAGTCAATGTTCATTTCCCATATCTGCCAAACCGCACTTACCGCATGGGCACATCAGATGATTTATTGATCTGGACTGACACGCTGATCGAGGACTTCCAATTTGACTCCAACGGGCATGCGGTTTGGAGTGACACAAACCCTGCGATGGCGGGGAAGCGGTTTTATCGTTTATTGGTGCAGTAATTCAAAAATCAGCTTCCTGATCGAACACTACGCCGGCAACTTCCCTCTCTAGCCCGCGCCGAGATCAGGTGCGCGTCATCACCATCGGCGCGGAAGACGATCCCGCGTCCGCCCCGCTTGTGAAATACGCGAAGAACATCGCCAACGAATTGCGCGGCCAGATGGTCCGCGTGGGCACAGATTTCGGTAACAATCCCATCAAGGCGAAGATCTAGGACGCGGAACAATTGCGCGTCTACACCATACTCGTCATCGGCGGTCACGACATGGACGCCGGCAACGTCAGCATCCGTCTCCACTGCAAAGGCCCGCCAGGCGCGAAGCCGAAAGCGAAAGCCGTCACGGATATTCTGCAGTATTCAGAGATCGGGGCTTAGCGGTCCCGCTTCGGCGACATGCGCATCCCTGACGGGGGATTTCGTTTTTCATCACCTCCCGTAGCCGCGCTCTCGCGAAAGCGGCCACGCAATTATTCGCGTCCCGCCGCGTGTATGAACGGCTTCAACTCCTTCATCAACTTCGCGAAGACATCCAACGACAATTGCTGCGCGCCGTCGCTCCACGCCTCCGCCGGGTTTGGATGCACCTCGATGAGCAACGCATCCGCGCCCATCGCCACGGCCCCCTTGCACAGGGTGGACACGAGGTCGGCGCGACCGGCTCCCTGGCTGGGGTCAATCACCACCGGACAATGCGACTCGTGTTTGACGATGGGAATCGCCGCCAGGTCAAGCGTGTTGCGTGTGTAGGTTTCAAATGTGCGGATGCCGCGTTCGCAAAACAACAGGTTCGGGTTTTCGTTCGCCAGCACGTATTCGCCGGCCAGCAACCACTCCTCGATTTTCATCGAAAGTCCGCGCTTGAGCAGGATCGGCTTGCGCGTTTTCGCGGCGGCGATGAGGAGTTGGAAATTCTGCGAATTCCGCGTCCCGATTTGAATGATATCCGTGTATTCGGCCACCATCTCGGCGTGGTTTTCCGAAAGCAACTCCGTGATGACGGCCAGCCCCGTTTCGCGCCGCGCTTTGTCCAGCAATTTCAACCCCTTTTCACCCAACCCTTGAAATTCGTATGGCGACGTGCGCGGCTTGAACGCCCCGCCGCGGAGCAACGTCGCCCCGGCGGCCTTCACGGCCTTGGCGGTGGTGAGCAGTTGTTTTTCGCTTTCGACAGAACACGGCCCGGCCATGACGTGGAATTTTTTTCCTCCGAGCACGTGTTGGCGCACGCGCACAGTCGAATTGGCCGGGTGGGCCTCGCGGCTGACGAGCTTGAAGCGCTTCTGAATCGGCAGGACGCTCTCGACGGCGCGCGGAAATTGCGCGGTGAGCGTCTCCAGGTTGGCGTGCGTGAGTTCGTCGCCAATGGCGCCAACGACCGTGCGCGCCACACCGCGCATGACGTGCGGGGTGTAACCAAGCTTGCGAATCTCCTTGAGGACGGTGTTCTCCTCCCGCTTCGAGATGCCGGGTTTGAATACGATGATCATAGGTGTTTTTGGGTTGGCCGGAGGTCTCCACAAAAAAGCCGCAGGCGGCGTGGCGACCTGCGGCGATTTTGGTTTCAGGGTTTATCGCAGCCGCAAGCGCGCGCAAGCCGGCCAAAAGTAAAAAAAGAAATACCCGGGGCCGAAGGCGTTGTTCACTGGCTGACGGCTCAAATTCACGGCAACAAGTTAACCAACCGGCCCGGATAGTCAAGCTCCGGCTTCAACCGCAGGGCGCGAAAAGCATTTATTGCGCGTTGCCGCGAAAGGTCTCGCCCGCAATACGGGAATGGCAACATGGAATCCTTTCTGTCAAAGTGGCGGTGGCTATGAATTGTTTCGTCACCGGTGCCTCGGGCTTCATCGGATCGAACCTCGTGCATGAACTCGTTGCGCGCGGGCACAGTGTGAAAGCGCTCCTTCGGCCGCAGAGTGATTTGCGCGGGTTGAGTGGCGTGGATTTCAAACGCGTGGACGGCGACGTGAGCGACCGCACCAAACTTCAGGACGCGCTTTACGGCTGCGACTGGTGCTTTCACGTCGCGGCGAGCTACCACCTCTGGTTGCGAGATTACCGCCCGATGTACGCCGCCAACGTCGAAGGCACGCGCAACGTCATCGAGATTGCCGGCGTGATGGGCTGCTCACGCATCGTTTACACGAGCACCGTGGGCTGCATCGGTTTGCCGAAGGAACGCGACGGCAATATTGTTCCGACGGACGAAACCGCGCCCGTTTCGGAAGCGCAGATGACCAACCACTACAAGCGTTCGAAATGGCGGGCGGAACAGGTCGCATACGAACTCGCGCGCAAAGGTCTGCCGGTCGTGATCGTGAATCCAAGCGCGCCCGTTGGCCCGCGCGATGTGAAGCCCACGCCCACTGGCCAGGTCATCGTGGACTTTCTAAACCGCGCGATGCCGGCGTTTCTCGACACGGGCTTGAACTTGGTTCACGTGCGCGATGTCGCTGTTGGGCACATCCTCGCCGCGGAGAAGGGCCGGCTCGGCGAGCGCTACATCCTCGGCCATGCCGAAGGCAACTGGACGATACGCGAAGCGTTCGCCGTGCTCGAAGAAATCACCGGCGTCCCAGCACCGCGAACGCGGATTCCGTATTGGGTCGCGCTCACCGCGGCCTACGCGAATGAGGCCGTCTCCGCCATTACGGGCAAGCCGCCGAAAGCTCCGCTCGCCGGCGTGCGCATGGCGAAGTACAAAATGTTTTTCAACCCGGGAAAGGCGATTCGCGAACTCGGCCTGCCGCAGACGCCGCCGAAACGGGCGCTGGCCGACGCGGTGGGGTGGTTTCAATCGAACGGCTACGTGAAATGATGAATACGTTCGTGGCGAAGGCGGGTTGCGTGGCGCTTGTTCTCGTGGCGGGTTGTTGTTCCCGGCCCGTTGCAGACACAAAGCGGGCGGACGCCGGGCGTCAACGTGCGGCAATCGAAGATCGGGCGGCGCTGATTTTCACCAACGCCGTCCTGCTCAAGCCGCGCGAAACCGTCCCCGCCACGAGTCTCGCCTTCACCCTTGCGCCGCTGCTGATTCAAGAAGTCGTGGGTTCAGGCCCGGAGCCGAACAGCGGGCCGGCGGCGGTCTATTACCAGTTGGGCGCGGTTCAAATCGCAGAAATCAACCGGACCCAAATGACCTACCTATGGTCTTGTGGGGATGAGAAACAATTGGAGCGGGGCGTTCGGCTCACGCTCGACTCGCGCGGGTTGCCTGCGATCTGGGAGGTTTTGGACGACCGTCCCGGCGCGCAGGTGGTGTTTATTTCGCGGTCGTTGGAGGAAAAGGCGCAGGCGGCTTACGGTACGCCGGCGGCGGGGAGACGATTTGCCGTGGAGCCAGAACTCGCCGCGGCCCCGGACGTGGTGGTCGCGCGCGTGAATGAAGACGGCCCGGTGGCGATGGGGCCAATCGTTCATTTGACTGCGCCGCGCGGTGAAATCAGCACGGTGATTTGCCGTTGCATGCCCACGCAAGCCCGTCAACTGGTGGCGACGGTATACTACGAACTCAAACCGTTATCAGTGGCGACGAATGTAGGTCTTGAAATCCTGGGAACGAATCGCTGCCTCGTCGAAATGTTGCGCCTGCCGCTGAATCTCTGACAGGCCGGCCATCGCCAAAGCGCGAATTCACAGCAGAAACAACGCTGCGCTCGACGGTCGCAAACAGGCGGCAATGATCAATTTGCTGCTGTATGCGTGCGCCGTGTCTTATGGCCAAACGAGGCGGTAGAACACCGACGGGTTCGCTGCGTCGATTGGAACTGTTACTGGACTGTTTGTGCCACTCGGATAGTCGAACCAGTTTGTTGTGATGCCGACACCGAAGCCGTTGGTCTGAGCCTGCAGCCGGAAGCCAGTGCCACTCCAAGCAATTTCCAAGGTTGCCGAACCTGCGTTGTACTGCCATGTGATGGCAGGTTGGTCCAACACGTCGAAATTGGTGCTCGTGCCGCGATGCCCACTGTTGGCGGTGGCCACAAGATACATGTTGGTGGCCGGCTGGAGCACGGTGATGTCGCCGGTCCACGCGCCGTTGACGAAGTTGCCGGAGTTGGTGGGGATGATGGGAATGTCGGTGTAGGAACCCACTGTGTACCGGAGATCAACGAACCACCGTTCGCCGTCGGTACGGGTGGGGAACGCGTCCCCGGAGATTTCATAGCCTTGGTCAATGGTCCCGTTGGGGAAAGTTGTTCCCAAGCTCGAGTCCCAATAGAAGCTGCCGTTGCCTGTGTAGCTGGCTACACGATAACGGACACCTGCGGTCAGTTGAACAGGCGAGGCCAGCGGCGTTTCGACCCAGGTACCCGGAATGCTCGACACATTCTGGCTGGCGAGAAGATTACCACCATCCGTCCAGATCGAGACTTTGGTGCCAAAGTAATGCCGCACGTGCGTGACCGTGAGATTGATGTTGGGAGTGAAGGCGTAGCCCAAAGTCCAATTGCCGCTATAGGACGACGCGGGGACTGGGGATCCCAGAATTGTGTTGGTCGCCGTCGTCAGCCCGCCCCCCATCTCACCACTCAAAGTCACGCTACCGGTGAAGTTGGTCACGGGATAGTCAAAATAATCCTGCGCGGTGATGGTGACAGCGAAGGGCGCCCCAATCAACTGGGGCGAAGGAATAGCGCTCCACGCGAAGTGGTCCAGCACGCGTGGCAGCACCACCAACATCATCGGGCGCGTCTGACTGGTGGCGTGGGTCAGGTTGCTCAAGATGACCGCGTCCGTGTTCGTTCCCGGCGGCAATGAGGCCGCAAGCGCGGTCAGTGAGACCGTCACGTTGGTCGTCCCGCCGGGCGGCAGCACGCCATTCGTCGGCGACGCCACCATCCAGCCTGCCGTCCAACTCGCCGCCCAGGTGAGATTCAACCCGCCCAAGTTCGACAGCGTGTACACCTTGTTCGACGGATTGAACGGTCCGCCTTGGTAGCCGGAGGACGCCCAGCCGTCCGACGGAGTCACCGCCAGATCAGGCAGCACCACCAACATCATCGGGCGGGTCTGACTGGCTGCGCGGGTCAGGTTGCTCAAGACGAGCGTGTCCGTGTTCGTTCCCGGCGTCAATGAGGCCGCCAGCGCCGTCAGCGAGACCGTCACGTTGGTCGTCCCGCCGGGCGGCAGCACGCCATTCGTCGGCGACGCCACCATCCAGCCTGCCGTCCAACTCGCCGCCCAGGTGAGATTCAACCCGCCCAAGTTCGACAGCGTGTACACCTTGTTCGACGGATTGAACGGTCCGCCTTGGTAGCCGGAGGACGCCCAGCCGTCCGACGGAGTCACCGCCAGATCATACGCTGGAGTTGCCGCTTCCAACACCGCCCGCCGCAACACTTCATCCCAGCCGCCATTCTGCGTGCCACGGGGCACGGCATTGAACCAATCGTAGGCCAGGAATATAATCTTGCCCGCCCCACGAGGAATCACTGCCACCGTGGTGTACAAAGCCCCGCTGTCCTGGTAAATGCTCAGACTCCCCGCCGGGAGACTGGACCGCAGCCACTCGTACGTACCATTGTTCTCAGGAATGGGCGAAGGCCCGCCGGCGAACGCCGTGCCAGCGGCAGCCCCCGTGAGGATCGTCGGGCCGCTCCAGGAGGCCGACGCGATGCTGTGCCCAAACACTTGGTTGACGAAATTCTCATCCCAACTTCCTCCTTGACCATTGATGATGAGTCCCCCACCGCCGGCGACGAAGTTTGAAATAACGCTCTTTGCCGAGGCAGACAAGACCGATGCCAGATCGCCGTTCTCCAACTCGGGAATGTACAGAATGTCCGCTCCGACCAGGGCGTTGGAGAACGCCGTGGGCGTGACCCCTGTGAACGTCTGTACCTGGCAGCCCTTGGCCACCAGCGCGGCAATCACGTTCGTAGCTTCGCCATCGGTCGTGCTCCCCGTATCCACATAGGCCGGATCGAAGAAGAGACTTACGCGGACGGCGTCGTCATCAAGGATAGTCCCCGTAGCAACTGCGTCCGCCAAAACAGCGTTGACGGGACTGGAAAGGGTTACGGTGAATGTTTTGTGTCCTTCCATGACAGTGTCGCCAAGAACGGCGACGATCACGTTGGTGGTGGTCTGACCGGGGATGAAGGTCAGGATGCCGTTCGTGGCCACATAGTCGATCCCTGCCTGTGCCGTACCGTCGGTTGTGGCAAAGGCAACTGTGACTGTCAGAGGAGAAGCTGGCGCGAGTTGGACGGAAAACACCATGTTGGTCTGGCCGCTGTTGCCCTCCACGACGCTTACATCCGCGATGCTGAGTGAAGGCATCGCCACGGTGGTCACCGACTCGGTGGAGTTGTTCCCGGCGTAAGTGTCCGCCTCAGCACGTCCCACTGTGACCAGGTTGGTGATTTGTCCCGTCACGCCCGGCGTGGTCACCACGGTGATCGTCGCGGCAGCGCCTCCCGCCAGCGTGCCCAAATCACATTCCACCTGGCTGCCCGCCAGAACGCAACTGCCTGTGGATGCGGTCGCCGAAACAAAGGTAACCGACGCGGGCAGAAAGTTTGTGGCCATGACTCCCGTGGCCGCCGTTGGGCCGGAGTTCGCCACCGTGATTGTATTGGTGAGGTAAGCGCCAACGCCCACTGGGTCAGGTTGATCCACAATGGCCACGCTGAGATCGTTGGCCAGCAGCACGTCGAAATTGGTGCTCGTGCCGCGATGACCGCTGTTGGCGGTGGCCACAAGAATTAGATTGGTGGCCGGCTGGGGCACCGTGATGTCGCCGGTCCAGACACCGTTGGTGAAGGGCGCCGAAACCGTCGGCGCGATTGGAACTGCCACCAATGTCCCCACACTATAGCGCAAGTCCACAAACCACCGACTCGTCCCGGATGACCGGGTGGGGAAGGCATCGCCCTGCACATCATAGTTCTGACCGATGGTGCCGTTGGGGAATGTGCTTCCCAAGTCCGTTCGCCAGTAATAACTGTCACCCGCCGTATAGCTGCCCACCCGGTAGGTGGCGCCGGCGGTCAGTTGAACGCGCGTGTTCAAAGGCGTTTCCACCCAGGTGCCCGGCACGCTGGTCACGGTCTGGGCGGCCAGGAGCGTGCCGCCATCCGTCCAAATTGAGACTTTAGTGCCAAAGTAATGGCGCACGTGCGTGACGGTCAGATTGGTATTGGGAGTGAAGGCATAGCCTAAAGTAAAATTACCACTATAGGATATCGTGGGGACGGGCGATCCCAGAATGGTGTCCGTCGCCAGCCCGCCCCCCATCTCACCACTCAAAGTCACGCTGCCGGTGAAGTTGGTCGCAACTGAATTCCATTCATCCCGGGCGGTGATGATCACAGGGAACGGCGCGCCCACCAGTTGCGGCGAGGTGATGTGGCTCCAGGCGAAGTGATCCAGCGCTGTGACCCAGAGTGTGGCGTTGGAACTGATG
>CAYIOH010000012.1:0-9554 GCA_964364975.1 uncultured Bifidobacteriaceae bacterium | reverse complement strand
GCGAAGCCATAGGCGTTGGTGAGGGCCACGGAATACTCGCCGCTGTCGCCCTCCACCACACTGGAAATCGTTAAGCACGGGTTGGTCGCTCCGGCAATCCTGCCGCCGTCAATGAGGTTGGTCCCGTCTTTGCGCCACTGGTAGATCTGTGCCCCGACCGCGCTGACGCAGAAAGTGACATTCGTGCCCTGCCGAACCGTCTGACTTACCGGCTGTACGATAACCACCGGCGGATTGGTATTGAAGAAGAGCGTGGCGTTGGAACTGATGGCGAAGCCATAGGCGTTGGTGAGGGCCACGGAATACTCGCCGCTGTCGCCCTCCAGCGCACTGGAAATGGTCAGACACTGGTTCGTCGCCCCCGCGATCCTGCCGCCGTCCACGAGGTTCGTCCCGTCTTTGCGCCATTGATAGTTCAAGGGCAGCGACCCTATCGCCGTCACACAGAAGGTGACGTTCGTGCCCAGATTAACAGTCTGGCTTACCGGCTGCACGATTACGATCGGGGGAAAGGAGGTGATGAAGCTGGCGTCTGCATATCCGAGGGTCTCATACGTGCCGCCAAATTGCCCGCTGCCTTCGTAGTGGAAATACCAGCGGTTGCGTGACGGGGACACCGTGAAAGACGCCATGTCAGACAAGTTGGAGAAGGTGGCCACAGCGGTGACAAGCCCGTCTGAAACCCGCGAACGGACAATCCGCTGACTTCCTGCATCACGATAGGTCAAATACAATGTCCCACCGAAATACTCCGCCACGCCCCAAACCGACCAACTCTCCGAATAGTACCAGTTGGGCCGTGTCATGGCCCCTCGGTCTGTCACCGCCCCGGAGGGCAGGAATATGTCATAGACCCGGGTGCCGTTATGCACCACCACGCGACCGAAGCCGGAGAAAATTCCGTTACCGGAGTACGGCATGGTGAAGGATTGCGACAGGGGCAATACCACACCGGTTGGCAGGCCGGTTGTCCCGCTAAGTTCAATGAGTGATGTCACTGTGCCACCGGAGGAGGTCAACGGCGTTGATCCGTTGCCTAGCAAATACACCGTTTCAGTTCGCAAATCTGTGCATAAGCTGTCCCTGACGATCCCCAAGCTGGTCCCGCCGCTGAGATCGGCAGCATTAAAGCGTGCCGTGGCGCTGTCGCCAGTGACAAACACCTGACTTGCGGACACCGCAATTCCGCCCCGGTCGTCGCCCGTCAGGGCATCATGATCCACCACTTGGCTGTTGCTGGTGAGCAGGCCGGCAATCTGGAAGTCTGGAGGCCCATCATTATCGAAAATGGTGCCCGTGCCCAGGGCTTTACCGAGAGCCGCGTTCACGGCTCCAGACAACCTGACCGCGAACGTTTCATTCGGCTCGGAAAGCGCATCGTCGAAGACCTGGACGACGATGGCTTGATTGGTCTGGCCGGGCGCAAAGTTGAGCGTGCCGTTGGTGGCCGCATAGTCACTACCGGCGAGCGCGGTTCCGTTGGTTGTCGCGTAATTCACCGTCACGGTGTAGGGGCTTGCAGTCGAAAGAGTGACGCCGAACAACATGTTCGTGGCAGTCCCATTCGGCTCGCCAACGCTCACATCGTTGACGGCAAGTTCGGGCACGACGACGCTGGTGGTGTTCGTCGCGGCGTTGTTGCCAGCCCAGTTGTCCGCTTCGGCGCGTGAGACGATGGCGAAATTGGTGACGACGCCGGTCGCGGTGGGCGTGACCACAATCGCAACCGTCGCCCGGCTGCTGTCATTGATCGTTCCCAGGCTGCAAATCACCATCTGGCCGATGGTGATGTACATCCCCTGGCTTGGGGCGACTGAAACCAGCGTCACGTCCGGCGGCAACACATTTATCACTAGAACGCCTGTGGCAGCCGCAGGACCGGTGTTCGTTATCGCAATTGAATAAGTTAGATTTGCACCCAGTGCCATCGGATCCGGCGCGTCCGTGACGGAAATTCCAATGTCATCATGCAACAGCACCTTGAACGGCCCGCTCATTCCGACATGGCCGTCACCGTCGTCGGCACGCAAGACCAGGTTCGTGGCAGGGTCCGTAACAGTGAGGTCACCCGACCAAACACCGTTGGTAAATGAACCTGTCACGACCGGCTGGAAGGGCACGATCTGACCTTCACGAATGATCTGCAGATTCGGTGTATAGGCCGTTGTATAGGGAGATGGCGAACTCCCGCTCCAGGTCAACGGATCGCCGTAGCTGCTGTAGGTGTAATAATAAACCGTCCGGGTCGTGCTCCGCAGAGTGCTGCGGCAATAACCCGAGCCGGAATATGTGGAATTGTTGAAACTGAAATCCACCATCAGACTGTTCGTGCCGTCGTAATCAAACGGCGTTGTGAACGGAAACACAATCCACCCGCTCGTTGTGACGGTGAGGTTCGTCTGATAAACGACCGTCCAGCCCGTGCTTTCCCAAACGTAGCTGGTGTAGTTGGTCAGCGACGTGTGTTTAATGCGAATGGTCCAGTTGCTCATGGTCAGGCCAGGGACAGTTGCCACATCCAATGCCAACGCGGCGATGCGGCCCGCTCCGCCCAGTTCACTAGCGGGATAAATCACCTGTGTCCGCTCGTCGTGATAGGCGGTGTACATCGGGAAACTGCTCGTCGTCGTGTTGGTGCCCAGGAAATTGGTCGTACCCGGCCCATTGGCGACGCTCAAATACGCAGGCCCGCTGAAGTTGACCGCAGGATTGTTAAACGCGTCCAAGGCCGTGATGGCAACACCAAATGGGTGGTTCACATATTGAGGTGAAGCGATGCCGTTCCAGACGAAATGGTCGGCTTCTCCCGGCAGGCCGTCGTCGTTCAGAATCAACCCGTAACCCTCGCGTTTGAGCAGTATTGCGTTCACCGCTGAGGACAGGTCCACGTAGAAAACCTCGTCGGATTCGATCTGCAGGTCACCGCTGACCGTCACGGGGATGTTGGTCATCGTAATGCCGGCGGGAATCGTCAGCGAACCGCTCTTGGCCGCGTAATCGCTTCCGCTGGTTGCGTTGCCATTGGCCGTGGCGTAACTGACCGTCACATTCAGGCCGCTGGCGGCGGAGAGCGTCACGGCGAAGACCGCGTTGGTCGCGCCGATATTGCCTTCCTTCAATGTTACGTCGCCGATGGAGAGCGTGGGCATCGGGTCGTCGTTAAGGATCGTTCCGATCCCCTGGCTATCGGCAATGGTGACGTTGGTCGGTGCGGACAGATTGACCGTGAAGGATTCGTTCAATTCGTAGGCCGTCTCGCTGTTGATCAAAACCACAATGCTCTTGTTCGTTTCCCTGGGTGCAAAGTTCAGCGTCCCGTTGGTGCTGACGAAATCGCCTGGCGCGACGGCTGACCCATTGGCCGTGGCGAAGTTAACCGACACAGCCAGAGCCGGTGGTGGCGACACGCTAACCGTAAACGCGGCGTTCGCCGTGCCGGCGTTGCCTTCGAACAAACTCACATCATTGATGGAAATGGTCGGCGTTTGCACTGCGGTGATCGCGACCGCCGTATTGTTTGCCAGATACGCGTCAGCATCGGCGCGCGAAACCGTGGTCTGATTCGTCATCGTGCCAACGGCAATCGGCGTGGCGACAATCGTGACGGTTGCGATTGCATCGCCGGCCATCGAACCAAGCTCGCAGACGACGAGGTTGCCATTGGTCGTGAATGTGCCTTGTGAAGGCGCGACCGAAACGAGTGCGGCCGTCGCTGGCAAAAGATTGGTTACCACGACTCCCGCCGCCGAAGACGGGCCGATGTTGGTGACGGTGATCGTGTAAGTGACATTGCCACCCAAGCTCACCGGGTCAGGTGCGTCCGCGACAGTTACGGAAATGTCATTTTGCAGTTCCACCGCAAATGGGTTGCTGTTGCCCACATGCGCGCTGCCATCTTCGGCGCGCAAGATGACATTCGTCGTCGGTTGCAGGACGGTGAGATTGCCGGTCCAACTCCCGTTGACGAAATTGCCGGAATTCGTTGGTGAGATAGTCACCGACGCGGCAGAACCGATCATCGCTTGGATCTCGTTTTTTGCCACCTGAACGGCATTGCTGGCGAACTGCGCATCGTCCAATAAGAAGCCGTTGAGAATCGTTCGTCCCGAATTGCCAACAATCACGGCTGCCTGCCCACTGGCCGGACTGCTTACGAATCCTCCAACTGCAATGCCGCCGGCTATGGGATTGAGCCGGTCTCCATTGTCAAACCAACCGGAGTCCACAAAAGTGACTGGGTTAGGCAGACCAGAGAATAGCTGCGAGCCTCCCCAGTCGTACACTGGCACGGGAGTGGTCATTTCGGTGGCCACGGAAGCATTGAACGCGGCGGCGACCGACGGCGACATGTCCAAGTCCCAGTACTCGTAAACTGCCCGTCCGCCCGCAGTCACGAAGCTGATGAGGATGTTGCTGAAGCTGTGGTAACTGGAGGCCGTATCTATGATCGCCAAAGTTGTGGCAGGGTTTGCACTCGCCAAGGCTGAATTGAAAGCCGTTTCTGTGGCGTTGCTGAATGCTTGGTACGGGAGACCCAGTTCATTCAAGGCGACCCCGAAATAGTGCCTCTGCACGTTGTCTTCAAAGAAGAGAATATTTGCGATAACACCGGGACCGGTCCCAGAACGTCCGCTCAAATCCACCGCACCGGTGAAATTGCTGACGGTGGTTTCAAACGCATCCTTGGCCGTGACCGTGACCGCAAACGGCTGGCTCACGTATTGCGGAGAAGAAATGGATGCCCAAACGAAATGATCCACTCCACGCGTGGTGAATTGCCAGACGGGGCCAGGCGTGACGCCCGCCTTGCGCGCGACAATCTGCCAGTAATAGGTCGTCAATGGTGACAGTGTAGGCAGAGTCCAAGTTGTGTTTGTGGTCGTTCCCAACAGTTCCGCCGGCCCGGGCGTCGGATTCGTGCCGAAGTAAACGTCGTTGGTGATGGTTTCACCGGGCAGGGCGCCGGATTGCCAGGACAGGTCCGACGTTTGGATGACATTCGTCGCCAAGTGCGCAGGCGAAGGGTTGAACGGCTCGAATGGAGATTCATCGTCGGTGACGGTCATGTTTGTCGAGCCGTTTGAAAAACCGGGAGCGCCTGCGGTCACCGTGACGTTCTGAGAACTGTCAATGTCCGGATCATCCACAATGGTGAGATCGAAGGCGGCGGAAGTCTGTCCCGCGAGAATCGTGCTGGTCGGCGGCACGGTGAGTTCCGTCGTGTCGCTCGACAGCAGCGAAACGACGAGGTTTGTCGCCAACGTTCCCGAAATGCGCACCGTGCCCGCATTCAAGAGCGTGCCATTACCCTCTCGCGCCGAAGCGGGCAGCGTGACGACGAGATTCGTCGGTTCGTTGTCCTGCACGATGGTACTGGCCAAGCCATCCGTCCAATTCGGCACGTGCGCGGTGACGGTGGCGATCTGGTCGCCGTCAATCTGGGTGTCATTGACAATGGTAACACTGAACACAACCGAGGTCTGTCCGGCGGGCAGCACGACCGACGGCGGCACTTGAATTTCCGTGGTGTCGCTTGAAGCCAGGCTGACGGTGATGTTGGCGACCGGCGCGGCGCTGGCGGTGACAGTGCCCTGGACTGGTGGGCTGCCCTCAGTCGCGCTGACGGGCAGACTCGCTGCCAGCGTCGCCGTTTCATTGTCGGCCACGTTGATCGAAGCCGAGCTGCTTCCAAAGTTGGTGGCGGATGCGGTCACCAGCACCGTTTGCGGGCCGTCCAGGACCGCGTCATCCATGATCGTGAGGTCGAAGCTGGCGTTGGTTTGTCCGGCGAGAATGGTCACGCCGACTGGCACGGTCACTTCGTTCGTTTTGCTGGAAGTCAGCGTTACCGTCAAATTCGTGGCCAGTGTGGCGGGTATGCGGATGGTGCCGGCATTTGCGAGCACGCCGTCGCCCTCGGTGGCGTTCGTTGTAATCGTCGCCACCAGCGGACTGACGCACGGCCCGTAACTGCTCAGGTCGCTCTCAGTGAAGCCAGCCGGGATGCCTGTTCCCGCCGACAACCCCGCCAGACCGGTCGTCGTCGCACACGCGAGATGTGTCATGCGGATGCGCCCATCGTGGAAAAGCTCCATCTGGAAGCTGTTTGTCTTGGTGGTGGACCACTCAACCACCTTATCAAACGTGAAAACAACACGGTTGGAAAGTTGCATCCAAGAAACCCTGCCTCCAGTTTCAGTCGGGTGAATGTGCGCGAGCGACGCGGAGACGCGCGGTCTGGAAAAATGATTTGCCAGCGTTACAGACCCGGAATTGTCTCCTGAAAGCAGCGTGAGATGTCCCTCGCTGGCGAGATAGATCGTGCTCGCATTGATACCGTAGATGGAAACATTTGTCGCGAGCGTCAATGTCATGAAGGTGTGTGCACCAAGCGACAAACTGGTCGCCGCCGCCGGGTCCGTAGGAAATACCGCAGCCGGTTCGCGACAGACCGAATAGTAATTGGCCGAGCCGTCTGGCGTGAATGTCAGCGTCTGGAAGTCCAAATCATTGTCACCGCCATCGAACAATTCCGTGTAATAATCAAGTTGACCCACCACCAGTTTTACCTGCCGGGAAAGGCTGGCCGCATCAATGCTGTTGCTGAGGGTCAGAACGTTGGTATAGACGCCCATCACCAGCCCGTTGGCCGCCGCGTTGATCGAGAGGTTCACGACGTTGGAGCCGCCGGCCGGAACGGTGCCGTTGGTGGGAGACACGGTTGTCCACGTCTGGGTGTACGTGACGCCCCAGTTCATGGGCACGACATCACGATTTATCAGGGTATAAGTTTGCGTCGCGGGCGTGAAGGCCCCGCCCACCGGCCCGCGAAACGTGACGGCGCTGTCCGGAGCAACCAGCAGGGAGCCGACGCCGACGGCTGACCAGGCTGCGGCCACGCTGCTCACCCAGTTCGTGTTCAAATCCATCGCTGCCGAGATCCACGCGCTGCGCACCGCCTGGTAATCGGTGCTGGGTGTGCAATACACCGTCAGGGCACGGTAAGCGACTTGTTCGGCGTTCGTGACCCCAAGGCCGCTCACGCTGTAAATGATCCCGTCGTTGTTGCCGCTGCCTCCCTCGCACAGCAGATAGAAAAAAAAGTTCTGAACCCCGGAGTTCTGATGAACTTCTTGGAAAGGGTCCCAATACGTCCCTTTGTATCGGCTGGGTTGCTCGTTCCCAGCGCCGACGGTGGCTGCGTTGCGAGGATTGCGCAGGTCGCGAAGCGCCACCGAGGAAAGCCAGCTGTCCTCGCCGCAGAGCCAGTCCGCCGTTCCCGGCGATTCGCTCGGATAGAATGCCCGTCCGTCGGGCTGGCCGAAAAACTCGACACACGCACCGAAAACGTCCGAGAAGGATTCATTAAGCGCGCCCGACTCCTCCGAGTAAATCAAGCCGGCGGTATATTCGGTCACGGCGTGGGCGTACTCGTGGCCGCTAATATCCATGGTGGCCAGTGAATTGGCGGTGACCCCGTTGCCATCGCCAAAGTAAAAAGCCGTGCCGTCCCAGTAGGCATTAACGTAATTGACGCCCTCATGGACGTTGGCCCGCGCGTAGATGCCGGCGTTGTTGAAGCTGTTGAGGCCATGCACTTCACCATAGTATCGCTGCACGACGTCGAAGTTGCGGGCCAGGGACATTTCTGCGCGGTCGGAGGTGCCCCAGTTGCCAGTGGCGCGAAACGCGTAGGTGTTGTTGTCGGGGTAGCCGCTGGTCGCAACGTTGTACACGTACCAATGCCGGTTCGTGTTGTGGAGATAGTAATAGCCGGTGTTCTCGTACCAACCGGTCACGTTGACCGACTGACCGCCCTCACCGGTCAGGATGCTGCCGGTGATGACGGTGTCCATGCCGTTCGAGGTCGGTGGCGCGATTTTCTGGATGTCATTGTACCGGAGAAGCACCGTGCCTTGCAGGGCGTCAATCCAGTAGCGCCAGCGGCCCGGCCCGGTTTTCGGGTCGGCAGTAAGGAGCGTCAGTTCGTAGGCCAACTGTGGTTCCATGTTCCGGGCGAAAATCATCAGCGTCGGTTTTTGCTCGAGCGTTCCTCCCGGTTTGCCCATCGCCGCCAGATCCTGTTGAGCTGTGATTTCCGCTGCGTCTGCCTGAATCTTCGGAGCCCTTTCAACCTGAATGTCGGGGATGTACTCACCGTTGACCTGGTAAGCGTTACCGCTCTTGTCGAAATGGACAACCAAGTCGCCACCAAAAACGCGGAGACCTTGATGAAGTTGTGTCAGACGCACGTGGTTGAAGCCCAGGGAATCCCTTTGCGTTTTCTTCACCGTGAATTCCTTTTCCGCATTCCGAATCCCGTAGAGCCGGGCGAGATTGTCCATCACCACTATGGCGTTGTGTTCGTGGTCTTCCTTGCCGCGCGGCGCCAGCCCTTTTCCACCGGAGTACGACCCCCGTTTCCCCAGATCCGGCCCGCGAATCACAAGCGGGTTGCCGAGTCGCGAATGCCACTCGACCTTCATCCCGGATTCTTCAGCCAGCCGGACCGCACTGCGTTGATCGGCAGACACGGCTCGAACGGCGGCGGTTTTACGCTCAGCCGGCGTTATCTGCTCCTTCGCCCCGGCCTTCTCATCGGCTTGGTAGCCGTAAGCAGCCAACTCCAACAGGAGAACCAGCGCGACAGCGATGGCATACTGGCATTCGGGGAGAAGTTTTGATTTCATGCGAAGACTCGTGTTTTAGTTGTTTAGATCCAAACGTCCGGTCAACACTGGGCATCGCGTTGAAAACCACGCATGTTGAACGCGACACACTCCGCAAACCCTGATGCCAATCAAGTCCGCGGCATGAGCAATATAGCGGACGAAGCCATCACAAGGACGGAACACTCCTTGCCCATAGAGATTCCCTCTCCTTGCTTATCTTTCGGATTCATAAGCCACGCCCACCAGATTACCGCCTCCATATCAGCACTCGAAATCCAAACCGTCAAGATAAATCCCCTCAAGAAGGCTGGTCTTTTTCTACAATCTGTGGAATCGGCTGCGCGCGATCAGCGACTCGAACGATTGGGACATTCGCCCGACCCTTCGTAGAGCAACTGGCAGGTCGTGAAGCCCGTGTACTGGGAAATCGTCTCGAGATGGTTTGCCGAAGGGAATCTCCGGCCGTTTTCCCACGCGGAAACCAAGGCGACTGAAACGCCGAAACCGGTAGCAACCTGCTTCAAAGGTAGCCCCCTCGCCCGACGCCAACGACGGAGTCGCGCCGAAAAAGTGTTTACAACCCTCAAACTTGCCTTGTTGGGATCCACTTGCATGAATTTCTGTTCCCGAGGCGAGGATTTCTCATTCCTTGCAAAGAAGCAAGGAAAAATGGCCACCCATTTGGTGCTCGGAGCTAGCGTGCTCTCCAAACCCAACCACACCGCTCCGGCTGATGATTTGGGCTTTTGAAACGCACAATCTCACTGGGTTAACCGTTGGCCATTGATGACTTCGGAATGCGTGAGCATGTGACGAAGTCGGTGTTCGCAATCCCGTTCTTGCGTTGGACGGTGCGTTTGGGAAAATACGCCCGCTATGGGA
>CAYIOH010000011.1:0-21921 GCA_964364975.1 uncultured Bifidobacteriaceae bacterium | reverse complement strand
CACGCCCAGATCCAGACGCTGCGCTTCGGACACGGTGAAGTGGAGCATCTCCATCCATTTCGGGCTCAGATAGGGAATGTATTTGTCCTCATATCCGTTGGCGCCGTAAATCGGGATGATGTGCACGCCGCCCATGCCGGCGTCGCGGTAACGCGTGAGTTCGCGGGCAAGGTTGTTCGTGTCCACCGCACTACCCATCCACCACCAGTAAGCCCAAGGCCGGCACTCGCGACGAATCGCGGGCCAGGAAAGAGGTTCGGCGATTGACTGGGCTGCGTCGTTTCGTGCGTTTTGCGCCACGCTCGCAGTCAGTGCGAAAAACAACGCCGCGAAACACACCTGTTTGGGCGCGATCAATCCTCTCCGCATTTGGAACCCTCTGAGCCATCCGGCGGAAGTCCCGGGCGGGCGGGCGGGCGAGCACAGCATGAGTTGAAGCTGCCTTTTCCGAGGGACTCAAGTCAAGCTGGCATTGGCGCTGGCATTGGCGCATTGGGGCGCTGCAAGCGAACTTTTTTGCCGATTGACTCGCGCGCCGGCTTTCGCAGATTGTGATCTGGCTATGGCGAAAATTCTTAGGGCGCTGCTTTCCGTTTCCGACAAGACCGGTCTGGTGCCATTGGCACAGACGCTCGCCGCCGCAGGCGTGGAAATAATTTCCACCGGCGGCACGGCGAAAACCCTGCACGACGCAGGGCTGGCGGTGAAGGACATCAGCGAACACACCGGCTTCCCCGAAATGCTCGATGGCCGCGTGAAGACGCTGCACCCGAAAGTCCACGGCGGGCTGCTCTACATCCGTGGCAACTCCACGCATGAAGCCGCCGTCAAACTGCACGGCATCGCACCGATTGACCTGGTGGTGGTGAATCTTTATCCGTTCGAGGCCACAGTCACGGAGCCGAATGTCTCGCTGCACGACGCCATCGAGAACATTGACATCGGCGGCCCCTCGATGCTCCGCAGCGCGGCGAAGAATCACGAGAGCGTTACGGTTGTCGTTGACCCGACGGATTATGCAAAGGTGGCGAAGCAGATCCGCGAGGGCGGAAACACCACGCTGGAGTTGCGCCGAAAGCTCGCGGCGAAGGTTTATGCGCGCACGGCGGCCTACGACGCGGCCATTGCAGCACATCTGCAAAAGGAATTTTCCGCGGACCAGAACGCGCTGCCGGCGTCGCTCACCATTTCGGCGCCGCTCGCCCAGCCGTTGCGTTACGGGGAGAATCCGCACCAGACGGCTGCGCTTTATGGCGGGTTCCGCGAGTTCTTCAAACAACTGCACGGAAAGGAACTTTCCTACAACAACATTCTCGACCTCACGGCCGCGGCCGCGCTCATCAGCGAGTTCAAAGGCGATCCGCCGACGCTGGCGATCCTCAAGCACACAAACCCGTGCGGGGTGGGCCAGGGCGCGAATCTGCGCGAGGCGTGGGGCCGGGCGTTCGCGACAGACAAACAGGCGCCGTTCGGCGGCATCATCGCGGTGAACCAGCCGCTAGATGGCGCGTGCGCCGAAGCCATCGCAGAGATTTTCAGCGAAGTCATTGTCGCGCCGGAATTCACGCTGGAGGCGCTGGCGGTGTTGCAGAAGAAAAAGAATCTGCGCCTGTTGCAGCTTGTGAAGTGTCCAACGACAGCTCAATCGTGGGACCTGCGCAGTGTCGGCGCGGATTCGTTCCTGTTGCAGCAGCGCGACCTGAAAGTCACAAGCGCCGCCAATTTGAAAATTGTCACGAAGCGCTCGCCATCGGAGGCCGAACTCAAGGCGATGCTGTTCGGCTGGCGCGTGGTGAAGCATCTCAAGTCAAACGCCATCCTTTATTGCAGCGCGGACGCCGGCGCCGGCGGGGCAGGCCGGACGCTGGGCGTGGGTGCGGGGCAGATGAGCCGTGTGGACGCAAGCCGGATCGCCGTGTGGAAGGCGGGCGAGGCGAAGCTGTCGCTCAAAGACAGCGTGGTGTGCAGCGACGCGTTTTTCCCGTTCCCGGATGGGCTGATCGCAGCGGCGGAGGCGGGCGCCACGGCGGCGATTCAACCCGGCGGTTCAGTGCGCGACGCCGAGGTAATCGCGGCAGCGGATGAGCGGAACGTGGCGATGGCGTTCACGGGGGTGAGGCATTTCCGGCATTGAACCGCGAATGGCGCGGCTTTCGCGCCTCACCGCAGCAGCCAGTAAACGAGGGCTACTTCCGTCAGGCAGATGGCGATGATGAGTGTCCAGACGAACCCCTCGCGCACACGCTGACTGCGCTGCGGGATTTCGTTAAGCCAGAATTGCAGGCGGGCCGAGCCTATTTCGATGGAGTCACCGTTGCGCAGGCGGGCGCTCCGGGCAGGTTCATGGTTGACGGTCAGGAGCGCATCCGGTCGGGCGGTCAGGATGAACCCTTCCGCCGGGTCAAAGTTCAACACACAGTGTTGGTCCCAAACGCCGTCCTCCTCCAACCGCAGGTCGTTGCCGACGGCACGGCCGACCCGTACAGGAAAACGGCGGGCCATCCATCGAGCGCCCGCCTGTTTACCAGAAAGAATTTGAAGCTGGACCATTACCAGAGCCGCCGTGGCACGTGGATTTTGTCGCCCGGGAAAACGGGCGGGTCGAGAGTCGAGTCTTCCTGGGCTTTCTTGCAGTTGACAATAAGGGTTTTCCCGTCGGCGCGAGTGAGGCGGACTTTCTTTTTGTTGGCGAAATCGGTGAAATCTCCGGCGGTTTGAATGGCTTTGGTGACGGTTATGCCGCCGATGTAAATTTGACGGCTCGGCAACCTGACTTCTCCGCCGACATAGTAGGCGCGTTCCTGCGACTTGACTGTAACAGTCAGCCGGCCCGGCAGGTAATACTTCGGGACATAAAGCTCCTGAATTTCCTTCTGGAGTTCGCCGGGCGCCTTGCCGACGGCCTTGACCGGTCCGATTAAGTGCAGGGTGATGGTGCCATCATCTTTGATCCGTTCTTCGTGAGGTTGCAACGAGGGGTCGGAGAAAACGACAATGACCTGATCGCCAAGGCTGAAGATGTCTGATTGAACCCTCGCGCGCGGTATTGCGGTCGGCGTGCCGGCTACGGTCGGCGTGCCAGCTACGGTCGGCGTGCCGGTTACGGCGGGCACGCCGGTTATAGCCGGATCGCTGAAAAAGACCGGTTCTTCCGGCGCGGCACAACCGGAGAACAAGAGGCCGCCCAACAGCGCTCCGCATGAAATAACCGAACCCAACCCTGACAGTCTCCAAAACAGTTTCATTGCGCTGTATCCTGAGGAATTCGTTGCCGCAATCAATACTTTTGTTTGATCCCGGCTTTATCCGCGGGGCCGGCGTCTTTGCCAGCCGGGGACTTTTCGGCCACTTCCCCGTTCTTGGAATAGTAGTCGTGGTAGTAGCCGCTGTAGTAGTAGTAGCTTTCGTCCTGCGACATGTTGATGTTGTTGAGAACGATGCCAATAAGGTTGCCGCCGACTTTTTCGATGAGTTGTTTGGCGCGGACGTTCATCATCTGCGGATAGCGGCGATACTGAATCACCTGCAGAGTCGCGTCCACTTCACGGGCGAGAACGGACGCGTCGCTGACACCCATGATGGGCGGCGAGTCGAAGAAGACAAAGTCGTAGCGTTGCTTCAGTTCGCCGATGAGGCTTTTCATTTTGTCGGAACTGAGGATGCTGAGCGAACTGCTGGGCATTTTGCCGCTGGCCAGGAAATCCAGAGTGGATATGGCGGTGGTCTGGATGACTTCTTCCAGCGGGTTCTGTTTGAGCAGGTAATTGGTCAGTCCGACGTTGTTGCTCACGTGGAGCAACTTGTGGAGGGTGGGCCGACGGAGGTCGGAGTCAACAACCAGAACGCGCTGGCCGCTCTGGGCGAAGACCGTGGCGAGGTTGAGGACGGTGGTGGATTTGCCTTCGCCCGCGCCGGCGCTGACGATGGCGATGGCGTTGATCTTGTCGTCCTTGCGCGAGAAGAGCAGGTTGGTGCGCAGGACGCGGTAGGCTTCAGCGTGCGGGCTTTCCTCGCCTTCGTCCACCAGGTGGCCGACGTTTTGCGGAATGACCCCCAGCACCGGCGACTGCAGCGACCGTTCGACGTCGTCAATGGTCTTCACGCTGGTGTCGAGGTATTCGATGAAGAAGGCGAGGCCTACGCCGACAACCAGGCCGATGACGATGCCGAGAAAGATGTTGAGCGGCTTGTTGGGGCGCACGGGCCGCAGGCTGGGCACGGCACGGTCCATGATTTCGACCATCATGGTTTTAGGCAGCTGCACGTCTATTTTCTCGGCGGCGATTTTCATTTCGAGAATCCGCCGAAATCCGAGCAGGTTTTCCAATTCGCGCTTCTTGTCAAAGTAGGTGCGGCTTTTTTCGGCCCTTTCGATGTCGGTTTTTTTGGCCTCTTCGAGGGTTTTGTCCAGTTGCGCCATTTCCGCCCGGGAGCTGGCCGCCTGGGTTTCGAGCGCGGTCATCATCCCCGCGATGCTCTTGTCTATCTTTTGCTTCAAGTCATCCACCTGGCTTTGCGCGCGTATGAAATCGGGATGCGCGTCGCCAAGATCCTTCCTGAGCGTGACCAACCGCAGCTCGGCCATGTTGAGTTGGCTCATCAACTCGCTCACAATTGTATCCTGCATCGTCCGGGGAAGGACCTGCCGGAGTTCGTCGGGCGCCAACGCCTTGAGTTTCAGGAGTATTTCCTCGCGACCAATCAAGCGCGTTTTACTCTCAATCTGCGTGGCGAGAATCCGGCGGACGGTCTCCGCATCGATGCTGGGCGTTGAGGAGAGCCCGGACGGATCCAAGTCGGAGATCACGTTTGTCTGGCGCAGTTGTTCCATCACCTTCTGCACTGCGAGAATCTTCTCGTCCTGTTCCCGGTAGCGGGCTTCGAGCGTATCGACGGCGTCTTCGGTCAACTTCCGGCGTTGCGTCTGGCGGTGGTCCCGGTACGCCTCGGCGATGGCGTTGGCGATATCGGCCGCTTCCTTTTTGTCCTCACTGTAAACGCGAATCTCGATGAAGCTGGTGTTGCGGACGGGGCGCAGGGTGATGCGGCTCTTGAGGAGTTCGATGGTTTCGGTGGTCTTGAGTTTCTCGCCGTTCTGGTATTTCCGGCCCCATACAGCGTTCAAATCCAGCAACTCAATGACCTTGCCCAGAACCTTCTCCGACTGGATGACTTCAAATTCGGTCTGGACGAAATACGGATCGTACCCAACACCGTACCCTGGGCGCTCGGCCATACCCGGAATATCCGACGCGTCGCGCTCGACCTTGATGCGAGCGATACTCGAGTACGATTCAGGCAGGATGAAGGTCACCAGCGTGGCCGTGATGACAACCAGCAGAAAGACAGCGAGAATGACCGTCTTGCGGATGCGGATGATCCGCCAGTAATCCAGAAAGTGGAGTTTCGATTCCTGCGGAGCTTGTGTTGTTAGCGGGTCCATGGTTAAAAAAAGAGGGGCCAGTCAAACGACCCAGCCCCCGTTCATGCTTGAATCAATTCAGTAAACAACAGTTGCGCCGACGTAATACCGGTTGCGCTCAAAACTCCCGTACCCCACCCCCGGGTCGGAATCCAACTGGTCGTAGTTGTAACCCACCTCGGCCGAAACATGGCGATTAAACCGGTATTCCAGATTCGCGCCAAATGAATAATAACGCTGGGATTTTCCATCCGAATCGCCGCCAATAAAGGTGGAATTCTGGTAATTGCCGTCCACCCTGCCGAACAAGTTGGGCAAGATCCGATGCGTGAGGGAGGCATAAACCACCGCCGCGTTCGCGCCAGTTGTGATGCTATCCGTACTCGTATAGAACTGATCGGTTGCGCTCAGATCATACGAAACCCCGACATTCAGAAAGCTCTCCTTCGCGTAGATCCAGCGAAGGCTGCCTTGAAAATAAGGCGCAAGGCTCGTTTCTTGAGCGGGGGAATTGTAGAAATCACTGTAACGAATACCACCCCGGATATTCCCCATCAAGTCCGGTCGAAACGTATGCTCCAACCCAACATAGCCTTTGTGCGAGCGGCTGTTCCGGCTGCTGCTGTCTAGCGGATGCGGGATTGCAATGAATTCCGGGAGGAAGGGGGGGTAGAACGGATTGGGCGCGAGCGTGTAGTACGTGCCAATTTGCCGGTCGGCCGTGTAATCCACAAAGGCGAATTGATAACCAACGATTCCCACCGTGTTTCGCTGAATGGTCCACCGTCCGTCAATGTGTGCCGATTGCTCCATACGATCCAGCCGAGCCGACAGACCTAAGTCCGGGTCGCCGTCATCATAGTTGTAAAGCGCGTTTGCATAGCCCACTTCAATCCCGAAAGGACGTGTGATCTGTGCGTTGAAAACCATGGAGCCGTAATTGCGGGTTCCGGGAACGCGCTGGTACGTCCCGAGCGCGCTGTCCCCAACCCGAAGCAGGTCCGACTCCGAGCCAATGACAAACGAGTCCTGCATAGACATGAGCAGCCGATCGCTGAAGGCGTGCCTCAACTGCGCGGCGAGAGTGTGCGTCTGATCATCATGGCCAGCGTCGGTACGGATTTCTTTCTCGTACCACTTGTAATCGTAGGTGTAGCTGCCGGCAATGGTCGTCTGTTCCAAGGGCAACCTAAACGACAGCGACGGGCTGACTCCAAAGCCGAAGGATTCCACCTTGTCCGTGGGAGAACTGTTGACGTTGTCATCGTAGAACCCTCGCAGCGATGCCGACACACTCCACGACTTCGCCGGGTCCGCAGATTGTCCTTGAGCGGTTTGAATGCTGGCCACTCCGATGGCGGCCAATCCGAGAGACGCACAGATTCGTTTCATAGAATTGTTTGGCGGCTCAACCTCCCAACCATAGGGAGGACTTTGAGTGAATGCCATTACTCATTTACCGGGGAAGCCCGGTCATTGTCAAACAAATCTCAAACAATTTTTTAGGCTATGCTGCCCTCAAATCCGGGGCTGTCGTTCCGCTGGCGTTCCGGAAATTACAGTGGATTTGCTTCCCGCCCTGCGACTATAATTCCTTGCCATGCCGGAAAAGAATCTGAATGAAATCCCGCGCGACTTGCGGGTGATGTTCACCAAGGGCAACGACGCTCTGTCGCGGGACAACTTTGACTACGCCATTGACCTGTTCTGCCAGGTGCTGGCGCGCGAGCCGGGGCTGGTCGAATGTCGCCGGGCGCTCCGCACCGCCCAACAGCACAAATCCGGCGGCGGCGGCTTCTTCAAGAAAGCCTGGAGCAGCGCCAGTTCCTCGCCGCAGGTCGCCAAGGCCCAGATGACATTGCGCAAAGACCCCGCCGAGGCGCTGGCCATCGCCGAACAGGTGCTCAACAGCGATCCGAACAACTCCTTCGCCCATCGCATTGTCATCTCCGCTGCCACGGCGCTGGCAATGCCGCAAACCGCCGTGATGTCCCTGGAAATCATTCACCAGCACTCGCCGAAAGATAAAAAACTCGCCATCGAGTTCGCCAAAATGCTCGCGGACGCCGGCGAAGTCAGACGAGCCGAAAAAATCCTGATGGACCTCGCCCGCTCCGCGCCCAACGACGCCGAACTGGCCCAGGCGCTGAAAGACCTTTCCGCCAAGCGCACCCTGGGCGAAGGCGGCTACGAAAAGATCGCCGGCGGCGAAGGCTCCTACCGCGACATCCTCAAGGACGAAAAGAAAGCCATCTCGCTCGAACAGGAAAACCGCGTGCAGAAGACCGAGGACACTACCGAGCGGCTCATCCAGGAATACGAAGCGCGCCTCCAGACCGAGCCGGCCAACCTGAAACTCGTCCGCTCGCTCGCCGAACTTTACACGCAGAAAAAGCAATTCGACCGCGCGCTCGCTTTGTACCAGCGCGTGCAATCCTCCGAAATGGGCAACGACCCGTCACTCGAGCGCGCCATCGGCTTGACCGCCGTGCGCAAGTTCGATCACCAGATCGAGCAACTCAATACCGGCGTGCCCGACTACGCCGAGCAGTTGGCGCGGCTCCAGGCGGAAAAGGTTGCGTTCCAACTGGCCGAATGTCAGAAACGCGTCGAAAAATATCCGACCGACCTGGCCATCCGTTTTGAAATGGGCGCGCTGTATTTCCGGGCCGGCAAAATTGGCGAAGCCATCAAGGAATTTCAAAAGGCGCAGGACAATCCGCACAAACGCATCGCCGCGCTGGGCTACCTCGCGCAGTGCTTCGCAAAACGGAAGATGTACGACATTGCCGCCGAAACGTTGCAGAACGCGATCAAGGAAAAAGTTGTTTTCGACGAGGAGAAAAAGGAACTCATCTACCACCTCGGCTGCGTGCTGGAAAACATGGGCCAAAAGGAAGCGGCCATCGAACAATTCAAGCTCATCTACAAAGTGGACATCGGCTACCGCGACGTGGCGGCCAAGGTGGATGCGTTTTACGCAGAGCAATGAGGACGGCGACCTCCGCCTATCCTCACGTAATTCGGCCGGATTCGCGCCAGCAATCAAAACGGCGTGCGTTTGATGAACGCGCGCCGGGCACAGAGCTGTTTCAGTTCCGGCTCTCAGTCCAGGCGTTGCACGCGGATGTTTTTATAGCGAATGGTGCTGCCGGGGTCGTGGCCTTGCAGCGCGAAAGTGCCTTCGCTGAGCTTCCGCTCATATTCTCCCGGCTGCGCCCCGGCGGGTTCGATGTATTGGATGGCCTTCTTGCCGTTAATCAGCACCGTGACCGAGTTGCCCCGCACGATGATTTCCTGCGTCCACCATTTTCGGTCCTGGGCGGTGGTGAGTCCGACGTTGACCACGCCCCACAAGCTGCCGGTCTTGATCCAGTCGCCGTGGGTGCAATTGACCTGCGATTCGAAGCCGCCTTTGGGCCAGCCTTCCGCCTGGTACTTCGTGTGGAAATAAATTCCGCCATTCGAGTTCGGCTCCGTCATCACCTCGGCTTTGAGATGGAAATTTTTGAACGGTTTGGGGTCGCCAACATAGAAAAGGTGGCAGCGGTTGCCGTGCGCAACGAACGCGCCGTCCTCGATTTTCCAGGTGCTCTTGTTTTCCTCGGCCATTTTCCAGCCGTCGAACGTTTTGCCGTCCATGAGCGGCGTGAAGCCCGGTTCGGCATCGGCGGCGAAAGCCTGGCCAACGGCTGTGAAAGTTGCGGCGAGAACCAACGCGTGGAGAAGATTACGTTTCATGCCTAAAAACTATGACGGCCCGGGCTTTTCGCCAAGTGAAAAGCGAGCCGGGGGCTTGTCTTGTCACGTGCAAGGCATGCTGGCGACCGGCGCAAGACACGGGGAAAGTGAGAGAGTTGTTGCAATGATCAGCCTACCGCCCCTTCAATCCCATCACTAAAATCACCAGATCAATGATGAACAGCAGCACGATGGTCGCTTCCAAGATCATCATCCAGCGGTTGGTCTGGTCGTGCTTGAGCAACTGGTAAAGGTCGTCGAGCGTCTTGAGCTTGCCGTCAATCGTGCGATGCCAGTCGCCGAGGTGGAAGCGCAACGCGATTTTTTCGTAAATACGCGCGAGATGCCAGTCGCCGAAAAATTTAGTGATGTTGGACAATTCATCGTTGAACCGCGCCAGGTCAATGCGCAGTTCGCGCAGTTCGCGCAGAATGTCTCCGCGCGAGCGGAGTCCGCGTTCGCCGAGGTCGCGGTAGGAACGGTCCAGCGCATTGTCGAGGATGCGGTCATAGGCTTCGAGTTCCGCCAGTTGGAGGTTCGCCAGTTCCATGAGGTAAAGCGTTTCGTCCATGTCCTGCGGCTCATCAATGATCAGTGCCGCGTCCCAGTCCACCACCACCAGGTCATTTTCGTAGTAGCTCAGGTAGCGGCCGGTGGACTCGTCGGATTCCTGTTTTGAGAGGCGGTCAATGTCCGGCTCCTGCGTCAGCAGCGCGGCGACCTGACGGCGATGCGATTGAAACCAACTCTCCGCACTGATGGCTTCACCGTCCTGGGTCATCAACGGCGACGCGATGCAAAACACGGTGTAAGCCTCCTCTTCAATGAGTTGCGGGTGCGGACGAACGTAGTGCGATTTCAATTCGCCCACGACTTCTTCCGCCAACCGCCGCACTTCGTCGTGCAACGAACCGTTGTTGAATTGCAAATCGTGAAAGCCGACGAGGTCTTCAACGTGATTGACGGCGAACGGCACGCGCACGGTGATGCTGATGGCGCCGACGGGCAGCAGTTTGACGGCGCGTTCGACCCGGACCGGGCCGCGCGGGCCGATGCGTTCCATCGGTGGCAGGCGGACCATTTGCGGTTTGTAAAAGAAAAGCTGGCGCGGACTGCGTTTGCTGGCGTCCACGGCGAACTGCGCGACCGGCTGGCCGAGCAATTCGCGAACGGGCTGCCGCGTCATGTCGTACGCCACGTCAAAGGCGTAGATGTAAACCACTTCGCCGGTGTATTGCTTCACTTTCGGCGAGGAAGGCTTGCGTTCCGTTGGTTTGAATTGTTCGGTGACCATAAACAGACCCGCCACAGATTACTCCATGGGTCGGGGGATGTCGAAGCCCTGACGGAAATCTCGTTAATCATTGTGGTGGAATGGGAAGGCTGAAAACAGGCCAGCCCTTTCACGGAATTATGCCGCAACTTTTTCCAGGGGCTTGTCCAGCCGCGCGCGGTAAACAACGTCCACCACGTTGCGCACGTACTGTTCGTCGGCAATGCCGTCGGTGGCTTCGGCCGGGAACTCCACTTTGGCGCGGAAATGGGCGGCGAGTTCGGCGAACAACTCCACGCGCGCGACCGGGTCAAATTCATTGCGCCGAAGCAACGCCTGCAGCGCCGCGGCGGCTTCGGCGGGTGAAGTATCCTGTCGCAGACGCGCGGCGAGGTGGGGATATTGACGGAGCGAGTTGAACTTGCCCGCCAGCAACTGGTCCAGGTCCGGCTCGGCGACCCGCGGGATGCGGATGACGATGGTGTTGGCCGCGAGATCACCGAGACGCTGGCATTTTGAGTTGAACCAGCACGTGATCCCGCCGACCAGATACAATGCGGGGAGCGAATCCACGAAGCGGAGCAGGTTGCGTGTGACGATTTGATTGAATTGCAACCGCATCCCCGCCGCGTCGGCCACGCGCAATCGGAAAAGGCGCTTGCCCACGGTCTGTCCGCGCCAGGCCCATTCGCAGGCGATGCCGTAGCCGATGCTGATGAAGAAGTAGCCCAGGACCGAGAACGCGCCGGCAATGTTCCAACTGAGCAGGCCGAGCAGGAACGTCACCCACCCCAGCACGATCATCAGCAGCGAAATGCACATCAGATCCACGCTCCAAGCCAGGAAGCGCAGCACCGGCCCGGCCAGCCATTGTGAAAAAATCACACCTTCGGGGGTGAGGATGCGAAGCGTGCTGGTTTTCATTTTGTCATCGGAGCGCCGATCTCCCGATCGGCACGCTGGTTGCCGCCGGATCATCACCAGGCCGATCAGGCGATCGGCGCTCCGTTCCCGACTTCGCGAGGAACAGCGAAAGCAAAATCAATTCAACCAGGCCGAACGCGATTTTTACTTCGTAAGGAATGACCGGCTCGTGGTATTGCGAGAGAAACGCTTCGACGAATCCCGCCCAGACCAGCAGGATCGCCACGCCAAAGATCAAGGTGGCAAGGTCGCGCGACACCGCACGCAACCGTGCCGTCAGCGGCATGCGGTTGCCGCGGCCAATGAGCGCCAGCGCCAGCATCAAGCCGGCCTGGCCCGCGATGAGGATGGCGGGAATTTCCACGACGCCGTGCGGCAGCAGCCAGCCCAGGAGGAATTTGGTTTGCCCGGCCTGCACGTAATCCACGCTGATGGCGCCGAGGATGACGCCGTTGTAAAAAAGCAGGAGGATGGTGCCGACGCCCCACGTCATGCCCAACGCCAGCGTGAAAATGGAAACGCGCGTGTTGTGCGTCATCAGGTAGGCCGAGAATGAAGTTTTCTGGCCGGACAGACGGTCACCGGTGGTTTGCTCCTCCCGTCGCACACGTTCTTCCGGGGTCATCTGGTCGTGGCCGAAGGCCATCGTCGCCTGGCGCGAATCCGGGTCAAACACCAGGGCCAGTCCGCCGAACGCGCAGCCTGCGAGCGTGATTGCCACCGAAAGATAAAACGCCCGGACATGACGCCGAAACGTTTGCGGCAACGTCTGGAAAAACCATTTCAGCGGAGCGAGCCGTGTGCGGCGTTCGCGGGTTTCGTGAATTTCTGCGTAGGCCCGCGCGACGAGACTTTCCAGATAACGGCGCGTCTCTGGTTCGGACGAGAACGTCGTGATTCTGGCCAGGTCGGCCGAGGCCCGTTCGTACAGTTGATGAAAGCGCGAAAGCTGGTCGAGCGTCATGGTGGCGTTCGGTTCGGCTTCCAGGTGGTTGAGCGTTTTTTCCAGCTCCGACCAGTGCGGGCGCTCATTGGCCACGAAGCGTTGGAGATCAATGATCATCGAAGGGAATGGAGGGATGGAGTGGTGGAGTAATGAGGTGGTGGCTTGAAAAAGCGCTGGCCACTCGCCCGACCCGCCAGCGCTCCAGCACTCCAGCACTCCAGCACTCCAGTTTTCACAACAATTGCCTCCGTTTCACGTTGAGGTACTGCGAGACGAGTTGCGCGCTGAGCCGCTCGTTCTCCAGAAGCGAGAATTGTACGCCCAGCCGTTTCAAGACCTTCGCCAACTCTTGCAGCTTCTGCCACTGCAAATGCCCGCCGAGGTGCTGGTAGAGTTCGTCCACGTTCGCCACGTCCGGATGCGCGAACACGGGCTCGACTCCCGGCGGTTGGATCATGTTCACCAACACCAGATGCTGGCGGCGGATCAGCTCCATGTTGCGCACGAAGCTCTCCGCCAGCGCCGGGTCGTCGAGCGCCGTGAGAAAGAACAGGAGCGAACGTCGCCGCAGACGAAGACGAACGAAGGAGCAAAGCTCATCGAAGTCGGGCGAAACGAGCTGCGGCTGGAGCGTGTAAAGCGCGTCGCGGCACGCGCTATAATGCGACTGGCCGTTCTTCGCGCGCACGAACCTCTCCACCTTGTTCGTGAACGTGAGCAGGCCGAACAAATCTCCCTGACGCTCCGCCGCCAGACCGAGGACCAGACCAGCGGTGATGAAACGCTCAAGTGCTGAAGTGCCAGGGGTCAGGTCCCAGGTGTCAGGTTCAGCCGTCGTTGCCGCGCCCTCACCTGACTCCTGACACCTCGCACCTGACACCGCTTCCCTTGCGCTCAACCGCGACGCATCAATGATGACATAGACTTCCTGTGTTTTCTCGATCTGGAACACCTTGGTGATGGGCCGGCCCCGGCGCGCCGTGGCCTTCCAATGAATCTCGTCGTAGCTGTCGCCGGGCATGTACTCGCGCAGCTTCTCAAACTCGCGGCCTTTTCCGACCTGCCTTTGGGCGTGCAGGCCGAACGCGCCGCGATTCAGAAAAAGCGCGGCAAGGTTTTTGCGTTCGCTCATCAAGTCCGGATAAACGCGAACTTCGCATCGCGTGGGCAACGCTCTGCGCACCGCCCAAAATCCGAGCGGGGATGTTCCCTCCACGCACGCGGCCGCCAAGGGATAAGTTCCACGCTTGAGCGGCGTGCAGGGCCACGTGAGCCGCGACCATTCGCTCTCCGCGGGCAATTCCGCGCGCAAGTCCTCCTGCGGCGAGCTGATTTCGCGCGGCAGGACCAGCGCCAGCCGAAGCAGTTGCTGTTTCTGCCGCTGGTTTCGAATACGCAACTCGACTTTCGCCTCGCGATTTTTCGACATGCGGACGACTTCCGGCAATTCGACCCCAATTCCCCCCAGAGTCGCGCGCGCGCCAACGGCGTCAGCCAGGACCACCGCGACGAACGCACCGATGCACCCGAGCGAAACCGTCGTTGCAGCCGGCTCAATCGCGCCGAGCAACCCAAAGGGAAGCACGACAAGCGCAAACCACAGCAATAATCTGGAAGCGGGAACAATCATGGTTTCAAGAAATGTTCACCGAAGTAATTCCATTCGTTGGTGTCTGTTTCCCATTCGCAGTAGATCGCCACGCCTTGGTAGTTTGTCGGCAACGGACGACGTGACAAACCTCGATGAATGCCGAGCAGAGCATTCCGCATGCTTTCCACGTCGGGGTAATGATATTCAACTCCAGCGTCGTCGTAGGTTGGTAAACCCAGCAGCACCGGTTTGCTCTCACTCCAGGCCAGCACTTCTCCCGTCCAGTCAGCTATGAGCCGTTGGTAGAGCTTCGGCACACGCAATGCCGTGTCATACATCATCACGGCCATTTGGTCGGAACGGCGCGCCACTTGGCGAAAATAGTCTTCGCTCCAATGAACATCCTCAAATGGATGCCAACGAGTTGGCGGCGGATAGGCTGCGATGGAGAGGAGCTTTTCTTTCGGCAAAGCCGAGCGCAGTTCGTCGAGCAACACTAGGAAATTCGCGTCGCCGCTCGTCATGGGCTCCACGTTAAGCTGGACCCCAGCCAGACGCGGATGGTTTGTGAGCAGTTCCAGAACGGCAGTGACGAAGCTCAAACGCCATTTTGGGTTGCCGGCGCGAACATTGCCGCCATTCGGACCTCCAATCCAAGGCATCACGCGGAAGCCGGCAAAGCCGTCAAGAAACGCTTCGACGTGCGCGGAACTCACACGGGGAAGCCGCCCGTCCAACTCGGCGGGACAAAGATGTGGGAAAACATCCGTGATGTGGTGGGTTCGCAGCAACGCCGCCAGTTCACGGATGCGCGATGGCTCACGATACCGGTCCAACTGGTTGGTCTTTCCGTTTCGGACGAACCAGGCATCGTCGGCAAACCAGCCGTGCGACAGCCAGATGCCGTTCTGGCCACGATCATGCCGGCCGTCGCGAACGTCTAGGCCCGGCGACCAGAGGAAATAGCCAGCCAGGACAACCAGGAGTAGCCCCAGTCCGGCGACCACGGTGCGCCAAGGCGGGCGTTGGATGGTTTGCCACCAATTCATCTGCTCATCTCGGCACGGCCATTTGTTGGAGGATCTGTTGAATCACTTCCGTCACGGTCAGCCCTTCAATTTCAAATTCCGGCCGCAGAATCAGGCGGTGTTCGAGGACGGGTTGCGCCATCGTCTTGATGTCGTCCGGCGTCACGAAGTCCCGGCCGGAAATCGCCGCGTAGGCCCGCGCGGACATGATGAGCGATTGCGTGGCGCGCGGGCCGGCACCCACGAGCACACTCTCATGCGATCGCGTGGCGCGCACGATGTCCACGAGGTACGCAATGAGTTCTTCGCGCAGAACGATCAGCCCGAGTTCTTCGCGCAACGCAACGAGGTCGTCGGGTTTGATGACGGCTTTTACTTCGCCGCTGGCGAGCAGGGCTTCGGGGGCATCCTTGGTCATCGTGCGCTGGGCGAGGACGAGTTCCTCGTCGCGGGCGGGTGGTAGCATCGTGATCTTGAGCATGAAGCGGTCTTTCTGCGCCTCGGGCAGCGGGTAGGTGCCCTCATATTCAATCGGGTTCTGCGTGGCGAACACGGTGAAGTTGGCCGGCAACGGGTGGGTCTCGCGGTCAATGGTCACGCATCGTTCCTGCATGGCCTGAAGCAGCGCCGATTGCGTCTTGGCCGGGGCGCGGTTGATTTCATCGGCGAGGAGGAACGACGTGAAGACCGGGCCTTTGATGAGCGAGAATTCATTGCGTTGCAGGTTGAAGACGTTCGTGCCGGTGATGTCGGCGGGCATGAGGTCGGGCGTGAACTGGATGCGCGCGAAGTCGCAACCGAGCACGTGCGCGAGCGTGCGCACGAGCAACGTCTTGGCCACGCCGGGCACGCCTTCGACGAGCGCGTGGCTGCCGGTGAAGATGGCGATGAGCGCGCGCTCGATGACTTCGTGCTGGCCAATGATGATCTTCCCGGTTTCGTGGCGGGCCTGGGCAAGGACTTCTTTCAATCGTTCGGTGTTCATTTTTTGGTTGTTTGTTGTGTTGTGATTTCCAACCCGGAACTCGGAACCCGGAACTTGGAACTTTTCAGCTCACGGGCGATGGTCTGATAAGCTTTGACCGGATCCCGCGCGCGCGGCGGGCGGGCGCGCTCCGCCTCCATCACCGTCGTGGCGCGGTCCACGCCGGAGATCGTATAATTGCTGCGATGCCGCAGCGATTTCGTCCACTCGGCGAAACAGACATTGAGAATTTCGCGCGGCGGGATGCTGCGCCGGAGCAGATTCACGAAACCGGCGGCGGCGTCTTTTCCCTCAACGAATTCCTTTTTCGACTCGTCCGCGTATGGTGGGGCGAGGCTGAAGGAGTTTTTCCAGATGAACAACGCCGCCAGCAACACCAACCCGCCGATGACGCCATGCAAACGGTATTGGCGCATCAACGCCGCGACGCCGGGCGTTTCCGTGACACCGAGGTGCGCTTCGTCGAAGACAACGTGTTCGGCCGAACCGACGAACCAGGCGAGCAAGTCAGGATGTCGCTCACGCCACATCGCCTCGTTGCTGAAGAAATACGAGTCCGAGGCCATGACCACCGTGCCGCTCCCGAACTTGCGCTCGATCACGACGGGGGCCGCGCCGCGCGCGTAAATCACGCGCCAGGACTTGTCGAGGTTGGTAAAAACCAGCGCGCTATGCCAATCCAGCGCCGCAGGCAGTGGCAGGTCGGTTTTGTTCACCACCCGCACGGACTCGTAAACATCGCCTTGGCCTTGTTCTAGCTCGACGCGCGCGAAATGGAGTCCCCAGCGTTCCTCGACATCGGCCGACTTGAACATTGAATCCTCGTCCAGCGGGCGTTTCTTCTTCTTCGAGCCGGGTTTGGCCTTGGCCGGTTTGCCCTTCAACGGCACGGCGTTCGTGCCAGGTGAGTTGGTAAAGACCGGCGTGAGAAAACCGAATTCCCGACCGGTCACCGGGAAAAATGTCACGGCCAGCCGGCCGCCGCGTATCACGAATTTCTGGACTTCATCGAACACGTCCTCCGACATCCAGCGCCACTCGTAAGTGTTGGCCGCGAAGTGCAGATACGTCGTGTCCTTCTCTTCGGGCAGGCGATTCGCGACGCTGAAATCGCGCCGGACGGTCAGGGGTGGCATTCGTTGCACGCTTTCGTAGAACGCCATCGTGCCCAGAGGATCGGCGCGCAGGGACGAGTACGGCGGATAGACATCGCCGGCCTCGAAGCGCAGCAGAAACAAATACACCACGCCCACCGCGAATCCGGCGCCGAACACTACAAGCGCCATGACTGGAAATATCTTTTTCATCCGGGGGCTTTGAGGCGGGCGACGTTTTCAGCGAACCAACTGACCAGGTCGCCGCCGGCTTCGTGCGTGCCGTACCAGACCCGGTCGAACACGGAAACATTCTCGTCGAACAACTGAAGCAGATTCGGAAACGAATGGGCCCGCCGCTGCAATTCCAGTTTGTAATCGCGGTTCGACTTGAACCGCGCGAGGCTGATGAGATTTCGCCCGGCAAGGTGCGCCAGGCTCGCGAGATAATAAGCGCGCAAGGCGAGCCGGAACTCGCCGCGCGCGAGAAGTTCCCGCGCGAGCTTTGTCCATCCGTCCTCGGGCAACTGGTCCGCGCTCACGTTTTCCTCGGTGAGGTCGGGCACAACCTGAAGCGGCTGCGCCGGCACCGCTTCGACGCGTCGGCGATTTCGCCACAACCGATACGCCAGCACGCCGATGGCCACCAGCACTGCTGCCAGCAGCAAATACAACAGGACTTGCAGAGCCATGATCCAACCGTAGCCGGAGCCGCCGTCCGGGGAAGAACTGCGATTCCGCCAGAAAAGCTTCCGCAACCATTCGCCCAACCATTCGAGGAATCCGCGAACCCATTTGCGAATCATGCGTCCGACGCGGTCGAAGAACTGGGCCAAAATTCCCTTCTGGTCGGATTCTGCTGGCGCGACTTTCTCTCGCGGCAGCCGCCAGGTGTATTTGCGCTGCTGGATGACTTCGCCGATGGCGTTGTCCAATTCTGCCGGCGACATCCGCGAGGCAGGAGCGCGGACAGCTTTGTCCGCGCGTTCTGAAGAGGGAGTTTCGCGGACATGGCTGTCCGCGCTCCGATTCCCGGCGGGTTGCGCCGGGGTTTCCATCGCACCCGCGAAGAAGACCACCGCGAGGAACAGGCACACCGCGAGCCGCGCAGCCGGCGTGGCGAAGCGGCTCAGTTCCGCCCGCAAGTCGGCGCCGGATTGGACCGAATCGCCGTAGAAACAGCGCAGCACGTAAAGCGTTTTTAGAATTGGATCCACGCAGAGATAAGTGAGGCCGGCCATGGCGGTGAAAAACGTCGTGTTTAACATGGCCGTGCCGCTGCGCGAGAAAACCGTTTCGATGCCGAAAAGAGTTTTGACCAGCCACGGCAGGGCAAGCGAGCCGATGCTGCAGTTGAGAAAAACCACCAGCGCGAAAAGCGTCATGTAAAGCAACATCAGATGGTTTTGCCCGGGCCACCGCAGGCTTTGCCGGAGCGACTTGCCGAGCAACTGGCGAACGTCGTTGTCCGCCAGCGCCGTGGCGTTTTGAAGGCACGCATACATCCAGGCCAGCGGCAAAACGGGGATCGCGGCGAGCGGCAACAGGAACAACCCGGCGGGCTGTACGATTGCTTGCGTGATCAAGATGCGCAGGCCGCGGCTGAAATCGAGGGGCGGCGGCGTTTCGCCGGCGAGATGCGCCCGCAGCCGGCGGGCGAAAAGCGCCTGCCAGAACTTCATCCACAAAAACAGCACGCTCACGCCCAGCGCGGCTTCGACGATGTGTTGCCGCGCGAGCGGATTGCGGCTCAGGTCCGCCCAAAAGAAGAGCAGCCCCAGCACAAACGGAAGACTGCCGAGATAGTAGGCCGCCAGAACGCCGGGCGGCACCGTGCGCAGCAGATGCACCGCCTCCTCGATCAAGTCGCCGGCACTTCGGCCCTGTTGACGAAGGCTGCTGCGTTTCATTCCTTGTTCATCCAGTTCACTTCCCAGAGCGTGCCTTCGTGGAACGAGCTTGGCAACTTCACCAGCATCGAGCCGACGAGATAAAAGAAAAACCACGCGGCGAACAAACCCAGGAGGCACTGCAGGGCGCGGAGTCCGCCAGCGAAGGCGGGCCGCTTGAGCAGCGGCACGCGGGCAAGCTTTTTCAGACAGGCTGAACAGATGACGCGGTCCTCATGCTCGGTGATGCACTCACGGCAGAAGAATTGCGAACATTCGGGACAGCGCGCCACGGCCTCGCGGGTGACGTGGTTGAAGCAACGCTGGTGAACGAGGGGTTGCATCGCGGTGAAAGATGCGGACCATCAACCGGCGGTTTGCGGAGGCGCGTCTGCGACTTCGACCACCGGCGGCGCCGTTCCCGGGGCCGCGCGGCCCGCCGGCGCCGCCGCGGCCAGCAAGGCCTGAAACCGGAGTGGAATTTCTTCGACGGCGATCTGGCCCTGCGCTTCGGCAATCAGCGGACGAAGACGCTGGAGCGCTTTCCGCGCGCGGCGCACACGACTTATGGAAGGCACATCTTCAATTTGGACGGCGGTGCGCAGTTGGCAGCAGCACGTTGGCCCGTAAATGAGGTTCACCACGAACGGCAGCGCGCAGACCACGGCAAGAATGCCCAGGATCCACCTGCCTTCAATTGCGCCGGTCAAAAAAGCGAGACCTCCAAAAAGCGCCGTCAACCCGCCGGTGACCACGCCGAGGATCAGCGCCCGGTTCGTTTTGCGGAGCGTGAAAGCCTGAATGTCACGAAAATAAAATCGCTTGTACCGCTCGTTAAAGCCCTCGGTTTCGACGCTCAACAAATGGTCTTTGCCCAGCCAGAGATTGGAGCGCGTCACCGACAACACCGCGAAGCCAGCCTGCCGCCGCGGCGGGGTGAGTTTGATGTATTCTTTTTCGGCCATGGATCACCTCGTGGCGATGCCGATGACCAGGGCGGTCCATCCGCAAAGCTGCAGCACCGCCAGCAACATGGCGACAACGAACCGGACGCGCGAACGCTGGGTCAATCCCATCGGCGCCCGCCAGTAACGGATCGCCACATACAAGGCCATGGGCGCGGTGATGATCGTGAAGTAAAAAATGAGGATCGGATAAAGGGCCAGGGCGAGGGCGACGTTGTCATAGCGCGTGCGGACGTTTTCCAAGCTTTTGATTTTGCCCTTGCTCCGGCCCGCTTCGAGACACGCCGGGCACAGATGCCGCCCGTTGTGCTCGCAATCGCACAGCGCGCACAGAAACCGGCCGCAGGCTTCGCACGGCAGAACGGCCCGTTTTTGCGGATGATAGAAACAACTGGCTTCGCTTCCCGTCATCACCAATTCGCCGCTGCCGCCGGTCTCGACGCGCCGGAACATCGCGGGAAAGACCTCGATCTGGAGCGGCTCGGAGCACGACGGGCAGGGGGCGAAGTCGCGGTTGAAAACCTGATCCAGCAGCGCCGCCTTGCACTTCGGGCAATGAATCAGCGTGGGGCTCATGGGTCATTTGTAAACCACGCGGGTGTTGCACATGCGGTCGTGCAGCGCACGCCTCTCCTCCTTGTCAAAGATTGCCATGATGTAACCGATGAGGCACATCATGCCACTGAGAAGCTTTGCAAAATGCCGTCCCAACGCACGCAGATAAGTGACGCGCCCGCCGTCGGCGGTGACGATTTTTATCTTGCATGCCATTTTCCCAAGCGTGGCGCCGTACTTGCCGACCAGAATCACATCATAGGCGAGACCGATGCCGATTTGCAGGAGGAATAGCATGATCTGAACGGCAACGAAACCAACTGGCGCCGTCCCGACGGCCTGCCTCGCCGTAAGACCAAAGGTCAAGCTGATGACAAAATTCACAATCCAAAGCAGGACGCCGTCAATGAACAGCGCGCCGAACCGGGCGCCGACGGTGGCGTAATTGAGCGCTCCGGTGCTGATCGTCGCGCCCTCGGCCAGCTTCTGCATGAACACGGGCTTGCACCGGGCGCAAATAAAAACGTTGCCGTGCGGGATCATCTCGTCCTTGTTGAAAACGCTGCCACACTCGGCGCAGGCCGCTTCCGCTTGGGTTGCGACCGGCCCGCCACCGGCGATTGGCGGAGCGACCACCATCGCCGCGAATGCCGGCGGGCAGACGGCGCTGAATGGTTCCCAGTTGGCCATGCCCTCGTGCCACACCAGCGTGCCGCCGGTCAGCTTCCCGCTCTGCAACAGTTGAGCAAATTCAGTCTCCTCAACCGGACCAGCCTGGTTGCCGTTTTCGACGTAATACCATTTCATACGTTTACAAGTGTTGAGGCGTTCTGATTCAGGTTCTCCCGACGACTCCGGACAAAGCGTTATTGCCACAGCCGATGTGGAAAAAGCAAAAACAAAATTGCGATATTCGCTTTCACGCCTGCCCCTTTCCGTCCGGGTAAACCGCTCATGATCCGATAAACCGGCCACCGCTGAGGCCAACCCTTGCCGTCCACGCCTGGCCGTTCTAAGCTCGCGCGCATGCCGCCTTGTCCGCAATGTCAAACGGAGATGGCAACCGCCCGGCAACGCGAGGGCCTGTTCTTTCTGTGCCCGAAATGCGGGGGGCGCGCGGTGACAATCCCACAAATCCGCCGCGTGGCGGGTGACCGTTTCGCCACCAACCTGTTGCGGCAGATCAACGGCAATTCTCATTTTGGCGACCGCTCCTGTCCGTTTTGCTGCCGGCGGATGCGGCGGTTCAATTCGCAGCAACCCGCTTTGGAACTTGATGCCTGCAAGCCCTGCGGCGCGGTCTGGTTCGATCCGCAGGAATTCGAGGCCGTACCGGAAGGGGCGATTGAATCTCCCGATGAAGTTCGTTTGCGCGGGGCCGAGGCCATCGCCATGTATCGGCTGGAGCAGATGAAGGAGAAAGGCGTGACGGACAGCGAACCGGACGAAGAGTGGAAAATCATCCCGGCGTTTTTTGGATTTCCCGTCGAGACCGAAACGAATCCGTT
>CAYIOH010000010.1:0-22576 GCA_964364975.1 uncultured Bifidobacteriaceae bacterium | reverse complement strand
CCCACCACGTTGCCCCGCTCGTCCACCAGCGCCCCGCCCGAATTGCCCGGCTGCACCGGCACGCTGATCTGGAAATACCGCGCGTCATCCCCCGCCCCGGACAGCGACGCGATCTCGCCCTTGGCCAGCTTGGGCGCGAACCCTTGCAAGCCGATGTTGGGAAAACCCACCGTGGCCACCGTGCCGCCCAACTTCACCGCGCGACTCGCCGCCACCGGCAACGCCGCGAACCGCCCCTCCGCCTTGAGCAACGCCAGATCATTGGCCGCATCCACCTTCACCACCTTGGCGGAAATCAAACCCGCGCCCGTGAGCAAACGAACCTGCCCGCCGCCTTTGACGACGTGCTCGTTGGTGACGAAATACCCATCCTCCGTAATGAAGAAACCAGTGCCCGACGAAGCCGGACGCACCTCCACCAGACTCGAACCCAAACGATCACCCTTGCCGGATGGCGTTTCCTGGGCCTTAAAATTGCGCGCCAGTCTTTGTCCATCCGCAATCTGGTCCCGCGTCATCACACCTTCTAGTTTAGTGATGAATTTCTTTGCGTTCTCATCGCCTTGCGCCGCTGCGAGCAGCCACCACCTGTAACCCTCCACATAATCTTTTGGCACGCCCCGTCCTTGGTAGTAGCAGACGCCTAGATTGTACTGAGCCTGGGCGAAGTTCTGGTCGGCAGCCTTGCGATACCATTTCACCGCTTCTACCTCATCCTTCGCCACGCCCTGTCCACTGTAATACCTAAGACCCAGTTCAGATTGGGCCTCTGCATTTCCCAGATTTGCAGCCTTTGTGTGCCACTTTAACGCTTCGTCAAGATCGGCAGTTGTTCCGAATCCAAATTTGAACATGAAGCCAAGATGCGACTGTGCTTCCGCTTCTCCTTGCTCTGCTGCTTTGTGGTACCAATCGAGAGCCTTCTTGTAATCTTTCTCGACTCCGTTTCCGTTCTTGTAACACACCGCCAGTGAGAACTTGGCTTTTGCACTGTTCTGTTCAGCGGCTCTGCGATACCACTTTACCGCCTCTACGTAATCCTTCGCCAAACTGTCGCCTTCGGCGTAGCTGGCGGCCAAAAGGCATTGAGCCCAGGCGTAATTCTGCTCGGCGGCTTTGCGATACCACTTCACCGCCTCCACCGCATCCTTGGCCACGCCTTGGCCTTGGTCGTAGCACACTCCCATAGTGCATTGCGCCTGTGGGTGATTCTGCTCGGCGGCTTTGCGATACCACTTCACCGCCTCCACCACATCCATCGCCAAGCCAAGAGTGCCAAAGTTGAATGCCAAACCCAATTCAAACTGGGATTGGGCATCGCCTTTTTCCGCCTTGGCGCGGATTTCGGCCATCAGCTTGTGGTCAGCCTCGCTTTGTTGCGCGGGCATTTGAGAGACAGCGGCACTCAGCAACAACAGAAGTGTGAACATCAACCGATTCGCTTTCATGTCGCCATGATTGTCGAGCATTTCATTGTAGCGAGCGCCATGTCATAAACCGCAGAAAACGTTACGTCGCAGACGGCTTGCTTGGAGGCGTTACGGGGAGGTTGTTAGCCTTGCAATATTTCTCAAGCTCTTCGCGGCTGGGGGACTGGATAGCTTTGCCCTCTACAGTCACGCCAACAATTTCCTGTGTTCTGAAAAAGATTTCGCGGTCCTTCCGATCCTTCTGCAAATGAAAATAGATTCGCTTCTCTCGTTTGGCCTCTGTGCGGCTCAGGGCTTGAAAAGTCGCAGGGCCACCGCGTTTAAGCCAAACGGTGTAGGTGACCGGGTATTCAGAGTTGCCAGTCTTGTCGTCTCTCATGGGACTGGATTTCTTCATCAGAATTGAACTTGGTAATGGTTGCCGTGGTTGTCCATCCCTTGGCCAATGCCATGAGGCGACCAACCAGCCTGAATTTGCATTTGCAATTGAATGACCGTCCCTTGCTGGTCTGTCAGCGTAGCACCAGTGTTTGCAATGCCGGATTGAAGGAATCCAGTGTATTGGCCGGTGAAGCGTTCTTTTGTCGCAGCGTTAATGGCGACAACGCCACCCGTAGCTGAACCGCCCCAGGCCATTTTCTTTTGTATCCTGAACGACAGCACCGTGCCGTTCTCCATGCAGGTGAGTGTACCTCTGATCCACTTGTCACTGGGGTCTGCGGGCGCGGCAGCCGTTCCAGAAGATGAGGGCGACGGCGTGGCACAGCCGCATATTAGCGCGATGATGAAGGTAAAGATGATGCTCGTCGTTTTCATGGGGGCAAAATAGTTGGTTTCGACAATCTGGCAAGACTGCCGTATCAGCTTCACACCAAGTCCGGCGTGGCGAATTTTGTGTCAGGCTTCATTCGATCGGTTTCTGTTTTTGTTCTCCCTCTTTCAGAAGACCCGGATTCTTCACTATTTTGCATCCTGCCGCGCCAATAGCTATGACGGTAGCTGCAAGGACAAGCACAGAGATTCTTCTGACAATGTTCCAGTATCGTTGAGATTGATGCTTCCACAGGCTGATCGCGTGGATGATGAGAATCGCGAGCGCACTAAGTGCGAGCACTGCTACCTCGCAAACAAATGAAAGCTCATGGTGTGGCGGCGCAAAAGTGAATGGAAGTTTGGCCGGCAATTGGACGGCTCCGCCGGGGTTGTAATGCGTTATCAGCAGATAAATCATTGCTCCTGAATCAATCCCCAAAAGCAGATTCAGAAAAGATGTTATCCGCTCATCTGCGTCTTTGTTTTGCATCTTGATTGATAGAAGGCATGAGAGCTGGCGGACATGCAACGGATTTTTGACCACAAGCCCGCGACCAATTTAAGCACCAAGGCGCCAAGGCGCGGCGACGCAAAGAAGCACTCCAGTTTTCCCTGCGCCTTCCGCCTTCATCTGATTTCGGTGGGACAAGTCTGATTCCAGCGCGACGAGTCGGATTTCGGCGAGACCGGTTGGTAGGGCGCGTCACTCCGTGCGCGCCGTCCTTGGTATGCGGAGGCCCGGCGCGCAGCGGACTGACGCGCCCTACCTTTTCCCAGCGCCAGCGGCGCGACATATTTGTAGAACGTCCGCCCACAAAAAATCCCAAGCTCCGTAGGAGCGACATCGGGAATATGCCGCTCCAGACGGAGCTTTGAATCAAATGGGCTGCGTGAGCTACAAAGATTCCGCGCCTACGGCGCTGAGACGTTCATCGGTTTTCCTGCGCCTTGGCGTCTTGGCGACTTTGCGTTGAATTCCTCGCCCCCGAAAGCGGGGCTAAGGACACACGCACTCCAAACGCTGTCGCGACTGCCGGGCGTCTTCGAAATTCGCGGAGCGTTTGGAGTGCGGGCGTGTTTACCGCCGCTTTTCCCCGGTGCGGTGCGGAGACGCAAAGAAGCTATCCAGTTTTTCCTGCGCCTTGGCGTCTTTGCGCCTTGGCGTTGAATTCCTTGCTGCACCAGTTTTTGGACTGCACCGCGTTCACCACCGCTCAAGAACGGGGCACAAAACCCATTTCGGCCAGAATCTTTTGCCCGCGCCCGGACAGGACGAACTGGATATATTCCGTGGCGGCCCGGCTTTCCCTTGCCTTGTCGGTGTAAAGGCGCAGAACCCGGCCGTAGGGATATTGACCCTTGTTCACCGCGGCAGCGTCGGGCACGACGCCGCCGATGGACACGGCTTTGACACCCGCGCTCTTTGCCAGGTCAATGCTCGAATAGCCGATGCCCTGCGGATCGCTACCAACCGCTTGAATGATCTCAATGTAATTCGTGTGGGTTGTCACGCCCAAGGCGTAAGGTCTTTTCTCCATCGCCAGTTCCTGGAAACCCAGGTACGTCCCGGAAATTGGATCGCGGATGTGCAGGCGAATGGGAGCCTCCGGCCCGCCCAGGTCCTTCCAGTTTTGAATTGCGCCGGTGAAAATGTCCCGCACCTGGTCCGCCGTCAGATTGGCGACCGGGTTGCCGGCATTGACAACGACCGCCACACTGTATTCGCCGATGATGTATTCATTGAAGGCGACGCCACGCGACCGGGCCATGTCCAATTCGTTCGTGCTGACCGTTCGGGAAGCTGCGGCGATGTCGCAACGGCCGACCATCAAAGCCCCGAATCCGTAGGTGCTGCCCTTGAATTCGAGGTCAAAAGCGACAGTGGGATGCTCCTTCTTGTATTCCGCAATCAATCGCGGGGACAATTCTTCTCCGATCGTGTTCGAGCCGCGGATGATCACTTTATCCGCTTTTCCCGCGAAGCAACCCGCGGCCACAACGCCCAGCAGAACCAGCGCGAAGCCGCCCAGCGGGGCGGTTTTATTCGAGCCAGGCCTTTTATTGCCCAAGGTCATTTTCATGGCGTGTCCTTTCATTTACCGACGAACTTGTTTTGGTTTCAGCATATTCATTGGTTGGCGCGCATAAATCAATGGAGAATAATTACTCACGTTTTGGTGGCAGGCGGATTGATGAAGCGGAAAAAGTTCCCACTGGCTGACCTGCCGGTTTGATTTTCGACATCACCCACTTGCGCGCGGCAGCCTTGGTCTTCAGTTCGTCCTGCAACTGCATTTCACGAATCTCCGCCAGCAACCGGCCCATCGCCGGGCCGGGTTTCAGGCCGAGCTTGATCAAATCCGTTCCGGTCAATAGCGGCGGGCGGATCTCCGGTTGCTTTGCCAGCTCGGCCGATTGCGCCACGAGGAAATCATAAACATCCAGCCGCTCGTGCGAGCCGAGACAGTCGAGGCGGTGCAATTCCAGTTCCAACGGAAAAGTCTCGCGCAGCAACAACCGGCGCAGCGTGGCTTTGCGCATCTGCGGCGCGTCTTTGAACTGCATGTGATGCCGCACCGCAGCGGCGACGGCCTCGATCTGCTTTCGCGGAAAGCGAAGGCGCTCGAGAATTTGTTCCGTCATCCGCGCGCCAATCTTTTCGTGCTCGTAGAAATGGATGCTGCCCGTTTTCGGGTCGCGCGAAGCAGTCACGGGCTTCGCCACGTCGTGCAGCAGCGCGGCCCACGGCAATAACGCGTCCGCTTTCGTGGGCAATTGCCAGAGCATCAGGCAAAGGTGCGTGAAAACGTCTCCCTCGGGATGATAATCCGGCGATTGCTCGCACCCGGCCGTGGCCGCGATTTCCGGCAGGACGTGTTCGAGCAAGCCACTGTCGCGCAGGAGTTCAAGTCCGCGTGCGGCGTGGGGCGGGCGGAAAAGTTTGATGAGTTCATCGCGAATGCGTTCGGCGCTGATGGTTTCAATTTTCGGCGCGGTGGCCTGGATGGCGGTGAAGGTTTTGGGCTCGATTTGAAAATCCAGTTGCGCCGCAAAGCGCACGGCGCGCAGCAGCCGCAAGTGATCTTCGGCAAATCGCTCATCGGGCGAGCCGATGGTGCGGATGACTCTCGCGTGCAAGTCGGCCTCGCCGCCCACCCAGTCGTGCAGTTTTTCCGCGACAGGGTCGTAAAAGAGTCCGTTGACGGTGAAATCGCGCCGGCTCGCGTCAGCCATCGCGTCGCCGAAGGTCACTTGCTCCGGGTGTCGTCCATCGCGGTAGTCGGCCTCGGCGCGGAACGTGGCGACTTGAAACTGCCGTTTGTCCTCAATCACGACCATGACGCCAAACTTGCGCCCGACGGCTACGGTGCGTTTGAAAAGTTTTTCGATCTGATCTGGCAGCGCGGACGTGGCGATGTCGTAATCGCCCGGCTCGCGGCCCAGCAGAAAATCGCGCACGCAGCCGCCGACCCAGAAGGCGGCGAAGCCGGCGGTTTGCAGGCGGCGAACGATTTCCGTGGCGATGGCGCGTTGCGGGACGGTCACGGGATTTACGATCTACGATTTACGATTTACGAGTCGAGCTTGGATTTCATCGCACTTTGACACTGGATAGATCCGATAAAGATCCCGAGTGTTCGAAACTCGCGGCTGGGAAGCCGCAGTCACCGGCAGGCAGGATGCCCGCCTCCACGGTGGAGGCACGCTTCCCAGCGTGCCAGTGATGGCGGCATCCTTGCCGCCAAGCCAAGGGCTGTTCGTTGACGCGCAGGCGCGTCAATCGTAATCGTAAATTCAGTCCTCGCCCCAGATTCGCTTCACGTGCTCCACGCCGCGCTTGAGTTCTTCCACCGTCAACGATGGGCTGAACTCGAATACCTTGATGTGTTCCGGTTTCACCGCCGGCTTGAGCGCGGCGAAATCCACCGTCCCCGTGCCCGGCGGGCAATGGTCGCGCGCCGGAAATTGCGTATCGTGAATGTGAAACCCTGCGAGCCGGCCCGCCAGCGATTCGAGGTGCAGCGCATGGTGGATGAAGCCGAGGTTCTCCTTGATCTGCGCGTGGCCGGTGTCGTGCCAGTAGGTGACCGCCGGGCTGGTAAATTCGCGGAAGAAAAACTCGAAGTCGCTGTCCGGCAGGATTTCCTCGAGGGCTTCACGGTTTTCGATGCCCAGCTTGAGGCCGCGTGCTTCGGCAGCGGGCAGAATTTTCCGGAGCGTGTCGTAGGTGCGCTCGATGAACTTTTCCTTTTTGGCCTCGCGCTTCGCCGTGAATTCGGCGCAGAGCTTCTCGTACTTCGGCGAATTCTTTTCGCCGCGCTCGAGGAGCTTCTTGAACTTGTCCGTGTAATCCTTCATCTCGATGCTGCCCAGATGAAGCACCACGAGCGGGGCCTTCACGCGCGTGGCGAACTCGAACGTCTTGAGCGTGTGACGGATGGCCATCTCGCGCTCGCGGGGTTTCTCGGCGGAAAATTGGAAGAGATTCGGCGCGGAGCAGGTCACGCCCATCGGCAGCGGACAGAAATTGTGCAGGCTGGAGATTTTGATTTCGCCCGCGTCCACGGCGTCAATGATGCCGGGCAGCAGGGTGATGCGCGTGCCGTGGCTCAACTCGGCGTATTCAAAACCCAGTTCGCGGACTTCGCGCAACATGGCGCGACCATCCGTGTGGCGATGGGAATTCCAGCAGGTGGAGAGCGAATACATGCGACCCAACGTTCAATCAAATTGAAAGAGGCGACGGGGTGAGCGCGTGGCGGGACTTTGGTCACCCGCATTGCACCAATTCATCACTCCATGGCCCCTTGAGTAAGCGGCGGCCGGTGGCAGACCATGGGCTGCCCGCCCGGCCGCCCACGATGTTCACAAATCGGCGTACCGCGCCGTCAGCATGGCGGAGAACCGCGCGGCCTTTTCCTTGCGGCGACGTCGTTCGCTCGGCTTTTCGTAATGCCGATGACTGCGCACGACTTTCAGCGTCCCTTCGCGGTCAATTTTCTTTTTCAACCGGCGCAGGGCCTTTTCCACTGGCTCGCCTTTTTTAAGTCTGATTTCGGTCAATGTTTGTCACTTCCTTCCGGGGGCGAAAACAGGCGGGTTTGTGCCTGCCGCGTAAAATGATCTTCATCCACGCGGCGTGCTGCGTAAACACCCTTCTACGCAGCCTGCTCGCAAAAATTCAGGGTCGGAGAGTAGGGATGCGACAAGGGGCGTGTCAACCGGCAAAAGCGGCCAAAAACGAAGCTTGCAATTCCAGGCCATTCCCGTAGTTTTTCCGGGCCGGTTCGGAAGCGAGCGTAGCTCAGTCTGGTAGAGCGTCACGTTGCCAACGTGAATGTCGAGGGTTCGAATCCCTTCGCTCGCTCCATTTTTCCTAAGAAATCCGCAGGTTCCCCAGTTTTTGCTACGGTTTTGCACTAAACTTTTTCGTGCAAAACCTCTCTTCCGAATCCTTTTTCCGTCCAGTCCGATACCAGGAAATCCGCATCCGATACCGAGGAATCAAGCCCCTTCGCTCGTTCCATTTTCGCCAAGGAATCTGAGGATCTGCGAATTTTTGCAACGGTTTTGCTGTACGATTTTCGAGGCCGCACTCTGCGAGTCCACCACTCCCAGACCTATGATGGAGTACCTATGAGCAGTCGAAAATCGGTTGGTTTCGCGGCGTATGAATCGGTGAAACTGCCGATTTATTACCGGCCGGTGAAGGTGAAGCTGAAAACACCCGCCAAAGTCGAGGTCGCCGATGACGCGTCTCTGCTGAGCGAACCAGCGTTCAAGATCTACGACTCATTTCAAATCGCCTTTTACGAATCCGGACGCTGGCGAACCGCTCGGGCACCCACGCTAACCCAGGCAAAAGCCAAGGGCAGGGAAATCGCCAGGCGATTGGCGGAAAATGGTGCGGAAGTGGCTGATCTCACTTATGCGGAGCGCCGCATTTACGTCCTGGCCAAAAACATCCTACAGCCATACAACTTGGAGGTCGATACGGCGGCGCGCCTCGTGGCTGATTTGCTTCAGCGCCTGGATGGCGCGTCGTTGCAGCAGGCGGTGGATTTCTTCAACGCCCATGGTCGCCGCATCATTCCCGGTGCGACCACTGGCCAGGTTTACGCAAACTATTTGGAGCACCTGCATCGGCGTGGCGTGGGCAAGTATCACCTCCGGGATGTGAAAAAGTTCATCGGTGCGTTTGTGGAGGCTTTCCCTTTCGAGATGACCGCAATCCGCACGCCCGCCATTGATGATTGGCTCGCCAGCCTGGGCGGCCACGCCCGGAACAAGAACAATGCCCGGGACAAGGTGATTTCATTTTTCAATTTCGCGGTCGAGAAAGCTTACTTGCCAACGGACCTGCCTCACGTCGCCAAGGCGACCACGGCCTTCAGTGATCCCCGGCCGGTGATCACCACCGAGGAGGAGGCCGCAGCCAGTGCGCAACCCAAGGAGGTCTATCTTCCGGAAGAGATGGCGAAGCTTCTGGCCGTGGCCGAACCTGACATTCGTGTGACGCTCGAACTCAAGGCGTTTTCGGGAATCCGCACGGAAGAATTGGTGCGGCTTTGGTGGGTGCTGGTAAACGAAAACATCGGCTACATCAATGTGACGGAAGCTATCGCCAAAGTGAAACAACGGGCTGTGCCTATCTTTGATAATCTCAAGCGCCGGCTGGCATCGTATCCTCAGGATGAGAAACGGGATCGGGTCAGCAAACGCTGGAGCATCGCGAACTCCCTGTATCACGCTTGGAAGCGTACGGCCGACCGGGCAGGATTGCCGTATCGGAAAAATGCTTTCCGCCACAGCTACATCAGTTACCGGCTCGCGGAGACCAAAGACATCAATTTGGTGGCCTATGAAAGCGGGAATTCGCCAGAGATGATCCGCAGATATTATTTGGACCTGGTGACGCCCGAGCAGGCCAGGGCCTGGTTCTCGCTTTGACGGACAACGCGTGACTTTTTCACGGCCGAATATCGGCCCCTCATATTTCATCCAGGAGCACTCTGATAAAAACCGGCTCTATCAGCCTCTAGGAATGCTGGCTGCGCGAAGAATTTCCTGACGACGCAGATTATACCCGACGTGTGCGACGATTTCTTCCGTGGATTTACTAGGTGAGTTTCTTTTTCTAAACCTCGACCGCTTGCCTGTTCCGTAGCGAAAGCGCGGCAGGCCAATCAACCGGGTGAGCTAATGGCCGTATTTTTCTTTCCATTTTTCGCGCAGGGTCGCGTGGAGACGCTCGCGGAACTGCATGGGCAACCCGTAAGGCTGGCCTTCCTTGTAGAGCGTGATGGTTTTGCGGATGTTGTCCACCACCACCTGGCACGGATTGCAGCCGGCCAGGTGCTTCTCGAACTCCTCGCAGATGCCGGGGTCTATTTCCCCGTCCACATAGTCGTTCAACATCGCCAATAGCTCATCGCACTTCATAACGCTCAATCACTCCGATCCGTCGCATGTCCGGAAGTCACGGTCACGCCACTCATTGGTCCATGTGTTCATGCCGGTGCGGCTCAAGCCGCCGCGTGGGGTCGCCAAACGTTCGCGTCAGTTCCTCCCGCAATTGCAACCGCGCCCGGAGAAGCCGCACCTTGACATTGGCTTCGGTCAGTCCGAGTTCTTCGGCGGTTTCCTTGACGGAAAATCCCTGCACATCGCGTAGCAGAAAAACCAGTCTGTGCTTCTCCGGCAGCTTTTCCAGCGCTTCGTCGAGCAGGCGCCGGGTATCGCGCAACTCCGCCAAGTGGGCGGGGGATTGCCGCCAGTCGGCAATGAACTCAGGATGCGGCACGCCAGCCAGGTCTTCCTGAGGTTCGGTCTGCGCTTCCAACGAGACGACCGGCAACCCTCGGCGCTTGCGCAACACCTTGAGCGCCGCGTGAGTGGCGATGCGCTGCAACCAGGTGGCGAAGCTGGCCTCCTCGCGGAAATTATTGAGATGCTCCAAGGCGCTGATGAAGGCCTGCTGCGTCACGTCTTCGGCATCCTGCTCGTGTTGCACGATGCGGCGCGCGGCCGAGTAGATGCGGGCCTCGTGGCGATTGGTGAGCGTTTCAAACGCCTCCAACTCGCCGGCTTTCGCACGGCGCACCAATTCGGCATCTTCTAGTTCTTGCATCTTCGCTGGGTCACTGGGCGGAACACCGCCAGTGGCATCGCCGATAGTAGCCAATGTAGTTCAACCGGGGCAATGCTGCTGATTCGGTCCACTGATTCGGTCGAAGCTCGTTTTCCACCCGATGCCTTATTCCCGCCTTCGGGCCACCACAATTGTCAGGGGCTGTAACCTTTTTGAGCTTCGCGGCTCGGTTCTTATCAACGAACGTCTCTGTGTCGCATCACACAACGGATGGACACAGTTTGGCTGGGAACGCGCAAAGCGAAAATCGAGTAGCAACGTGTTATGAAGTGCGAAGAGTTGCTGAAGATGTTGAACGAATACGTGGATGGCACGGTGGACCCGGCCATTTGCGAGGATGTCGAGAAGCACCTGGCGGGCTGCAATCCCTGCCGGGTGGTGGTAGATACCGTACGCAAGACCATCACGCTCTACAAGGAAGGTCAGCCGTATGAACTGCCCGCCAAGTTCCGGGAGGAGTTGCACGCGGCGCTGCGGCAAAAATGGAAAGAGACGCATCCGGTCCAATGAAGCGCCGTTTCCATCTGCTCTAAGGATCCTATGAAAGTTCTGGTCATCGAAGACGAAAAGAAAATCGCTCCCTCATCCGCAAAGGACTGGAGGCGCAGGGCTTTGTCGTCGAAGTGTCGCAGCACGGCGACGAAGGTTATGCCCTGGCCACGTCGCGGCCTTACGACGCCGTCGTCTTGGACATCATGTTGCCCGGCAAGGACGGCTTGAGCATCCTGCGGAATCTGCGCGAACGGAAGATGGCGCTGCCCGTCATCCTGCTCACCGCTCGCAGCGAACTCAACGAGCGGCTCGAAGGCCTGAACCTCGGTGCGGACGACTATCTCACCAAGCCGTTCCATATCGAGGAATTGATCGCACGGATTCACGCTGTGACGCGGCGCGCCGCTGGCGCGAGCCAAAGCGTCCTCGCCGTCGCCGACCTGACGATGAACCTGCTCATGCGCAAAGTGACACGGGGGGATCGCTCGATTGAACTCACCGCGCGCGAGTTTTCGCTGCTGGAACACTTGATGCGCTCGCCGGGCCGGGTGCTGACGCGCGTCGAGATTTGCGAGCGGGTCTGGGACTACAACTTCGACCCGGGCACGAATCTTGTGGATGTTTACATTCAGCGCCTGCGCAAAAAGGTGGACGACGAGTTCCCGAAAAAACTCATCGAGACTATTCGCGGCGTGGGTTATCGGATCAAACCTGACGCATGAAATCGCTCCCTTCCCGCCTCAAGATCGCGCTGCTCTCGGCGGGCATCTCAGGCGTGGTGCTGATCGCCTTCGGCACGGTGATGTGGTTTCTGGTTTACGACCTGCGAACCCAGGCCGTGGACCGCGAAATTCGTTCGCTCGCCTCGCGGCATCCGGGCTTGTTCGCCAATCGGGGCAGCTATGAGCGGCTGGCCAGCTCGTTGGAATTCACCTTCGGCGCGGATTACACCAATCGCATTATCGTCCTGCTCAAAGATGCCGGCGGCCAGTCCGTTTATGCTTCGCCGCATTGGCCGAAGGATCTCGCTCCCGAAAACCTCGACCTGCGCCTGGAACGAGACACCCGGATGAGAGGGTCAAACGGCGGCAGAACCAATGTCGCCATCACTCCACCGCCGCCGGCTGACCTCGGTGCAGGGCGCGGCAGAGGGCGCGGTTTCGGGATGGGCCGCGGCGGACCGCCGCCGGCGGTGAGCTTTACGAAAGCGCCTAAGTTCTTCACCGTGAGAGTGGCGGACTCCTCATGGCGCGTCGGCGTGCTGGGCAACGACGACCTCACGCTGGTCATCGGCCTGAACCACGACGAAGTGCAGGGCGAGTTGAACCACGTCCGCGACGCTTTTCTGCTCACGTTGCCCGTCGCGCTATTCCTGGTGGGGCTGGGGGGTTGGGTGGTGTCGGGACGGGCGCTGCGTCCGCTGAAGACGATTGCCGACACTGCTGAACGCGTAACTGCGCGCGGCCTCGGTCAACGCATTCCAGACTCCGGCGAAAGCCCCGAAGCCGGTCGCGTCGTTCATGTGCTAAACCGTATGATGGACCGGCTGGAGGCGAGTTTCCGCCAGGCCACGCGTTTCAGCGCCGATGCCTCGCACGAACTGAAGACGCCGCTCACGGTGATGCAGGGTGAATTGGAGAATGCCCTGCAATCCGCCACGCCCGGCTCGCCGGAGCAGCAGTTGTTCAGCAACCTGCTTGAAGAAACTCAACGGCTAAAAACCATCACCCGGAGCCTGTTGCTGCTCGCCCAGGCCGACGCCGGCCAGCTCAAGCTCACCCTCGAATCGGTGGACCTGAGCGCGGAACTGGAGGCCATGATCGAGGACGCGCGTGTACTCGCCGCCGATTCACGTCTGCAGTTTGATGTGGAACTCCAACCCCAATTGCGCGTCGAGGCCGACCGCGCGCTGCTGCACACCGCAATGTTCAACCTCATCACCAACGCGATCAAATACAACGAACCGGCCGGCAAGCTCAACCTGGCCTTGACGGCGACGGACAACCAAGTCGTCTTCACCGTTTGCAATGCCGGCCCGGGTATCCCGGCGGAGGATCAGCCGCTAATCTTCGACCGGTTTTACCGCGTTGGCCGGGCGGGGCGTCCCGGGGTGGATGGAATCGGGCTGGGCTTGAGTCTCGCCCGCGAGGTCGTTCGTGCCCACGGGGGCGAACTGGCGTTGAATGAAAGTCACACTGGACGGACTTGCTTCGAGTTGCGGCTCAACCGGCGCGCGTGACGGATCGTGTTGCGGAAGCTGGCACTCGCTTCCACGCCTGCCGCACGACCTCCTCAATTTCAACAGCGGCTTCCCCGAATCGCAACCAACCGTTGGCTTCCTCCTTGTGCCGTTGTGGTCGCAGATCGTCGCGTCAGTCGAAGGTAACAGAACTGTAATACCATGATCGGACTCGCGTTCATGTTCGCGGGGTCTGTTGTTAGTGGAACGGCGCAACAGGTCGCGCCGGACCAGAAAACAAAAACAAAACAGACCGACGAAAGAACAGTTATGAAGACGAAGACAATCATCAAATCCATCGCGGCTGCGCTGCTGCTCAGCGGCTCGGCCACAGTCCTCCTGGCCCAAAACGCGGCGACGCCGACGTGCCCGTTCGGGCACGAACCGGGTTATGGCCGGTCGCTGACGCCCGAACAACGCGCGGTGCAGCGAGCCGCCGTGCAACAGTTGGTAACCGAACTGCGCGCCAAGCGCGACGCCGGCACGATCAAAGCCGAGGAATCGGCCTCGCTGGCGCAGGTCGAACAGCGCGGGGGCCGGTGCATCGGCGGCCCGAATCAGGGCCGGGGCCAAGGACCACGCGACGGCACGGGCAACCAGTATCGGCAAGGGCGGAAGGCGGGAAGCCCGCAGGCTGCGGTGGAGCCGGCGGAAGATCGTGCGACGGTGCTCTACGCGCAGAACAAAGGTGCCGGCAAGGGGAAAGGCATCGGCCCCAAGGACGGCACCGGCAGCAAGAACGGCAAGGGCAAGAAGAGCGGTAAGGGCACTGGTCCCCAGGATGGCAGCCGCAACAAGAATGGGCAGGGCTACAAGAGTGGCGTCATCAATGACGACGGCGTGACCACTGCGGCGTGATGAGGTCTGAGTCGGAGCTCGTTGTCGCCCCAGGACCCAGCGCGGCCCGCCTTCCAGTCAAGCACTGGCGAGGCGAGCCGCAGGCTGCACCCCCCCCGCGCGATGATTGAGGGCGATGATCGAGGGCTCCTTGCGTTGAGGCAGAGACCAACCATAGGATGTCACTGCTATGCGCGTCGCGCACCACGCACATCCAGGTCCGCACTGCCGCCATGAATAAACGGCCGCAATTTCAGACGTGGATTCTGTTGCTGGTCATAGCCGGCGTTGTCGCCCTGACGGGATGGTGGGGCGCCGCCCAGTTGCGCGACACGCTGCAAGGGACGCTCCGCGCCGAACTTGAAACCACACTTCGCGCCAACGGGACCGCGCTTGAAATCTGGATCACCAACCAAGCGCGGCTGGCAACGAGCTTGGCTTCGGAGCCAACGCTGCGCAGCCGGGCGCTGGATCTATTGAACGTCGGCCCCGGCGGCCCCTCCGCAGAACGAAGCCAGGCGCGGCCGAACGGGGACGACTTTGGCCGCTACTTGCAGACCCGGTTGGCGGCAATCGGCTACGATGGAATCCTGGTCAACTCAAACCTGGTCGTGATGGCGGCCTCGGGCCGGGGCCGGGGCCGCGCCGGGAAACCTGTTCTGGACGAGCATCGGTCGAAATTCGCGGAGCTATTCGCCACCGGTCAGCCGGTGATGATCATCCCTTTCCGGCCTCCGGCCGCGGCGCGGCCCAGGTTTGAGAGATCCGAATGGGGCCGGGCCGGGCGGGGTCCGCCGCAGTGGGCTGGCGGCGGCCCGCCGTCCTGGGCCGGGACCGGTCCGAGTGCGGACCTTCTGTTGATGCAAGTAGCCGCGCCCATTCACGATGAGGCGGGAGTCGTTCGCGGGGCGCTGGCGTTGGTGATTGATCCGGAGCGGGAATTCACCCGCGTCCTCTCCGCGACGCGGCTGGGAAAGTCCGGCGAGACTTATGCGTTCGATCAAACCGGCCTGATGATTTCCCGCAGCCGATTCGACGAACAGCTTAAGCAATTGGGTTTGCTCAACAACCAGCCCGGCGTCTCGTCCGTTCTCAACTTGCGCCTGACCGACCCGGGCGGAAACTTGGCTCCCGGAGTTCCTGGCGATGCCACCGCTTTGGAGCGCCCGTTGATTCGGCTCGTGGCTGCGGCGGTGGGCGGCGGCGCGGGCGTGGACGTCAGCCCGTCGCGCGACTATCGGGGTGTGCCCGTGGTGGGCGCGTGGCGATGGCTGGAGAATTTCGGTTTCGGGCTGGCGACCCAGCAGGATGCGACCGAGGCTTATCAGCCGTTGCGCGAACTGCGGCGGTTGTTCCTGGCGCTGGTCCTGTTGCTGGTGCTTGCGGCGGTCGGCTTGTTGCTGTTCTCCCAGGCGCACGTCGTCTTGCGCCGGCGTCTCGACGAAGCCGAACTCAAGGCGCGCGAACTGGGCCAGTATCGGCTTGAGGAAAAAATTGGCGAGGGCGGCATGGGGGTCGTTTACCGCGCCCGCCACGCCCTGATGCGGCGCGACACCGCCATCAAACTGCTGCTACCGGACCGGGCCAGCCGGGAGGCGATCCAACAGTTCGAGCGTGAGGTGCGCCTGACCTGTCAGTTGACCCACCCCAACACCATCCAGATTTACGATTACGGCTACACGCCCGATGGGCTGTTTTACTATGTGATGGAATACTTGCGCGGCCTGAATCTGATGGAATTGGTGGAACGGTTCGGCCCGCAACCGGAAGGCCGCGTGGTCCACATTCTCAGCCAGGTGTGTGGCGCCCTTCACGAAGCCCACCACCACGGATTGGTGCATCGCGACATCAAACCGGCGAACGTGTTCCTTTGCAATCGCGGTGAGATGGCCGACAGCGTGAAGGTGCTCGACTTCGGCCTGGTCCACGAATATCGCCTCGCGCCCGACCGCCTCTCCCACCCAACCGCCGAAGAAACCACCGTCGTCGGCACACCGCATTTCATGTCGCCCGAATCCATTCGCAGCCCCGGTTCAGCGGATCCGCGCAGTGACATCTACGCGCTGGGTGCATTGGGCTACTACCTCCTCACCGGCCACCATGTGTTCGAGGACGTGTCCTTGACTGAGGTGTTGCGTCGGCACATGGAAGACAAGCCGATGCAACCGCGCCTACGCACGGTCAACGCCATCACGCCGGAACTGGAGCAAACCCTCCTCCGTTGTCTGGAAAAAAATCCCAAGCGCCGTCCCCAATCCGCAATCGAACTCCAGACCCTGCTGCTGGTCAGCCCCCGTGCCGCCGAGTGGGATCCGAGAGCGCGACACGAGTGGTGGGTTAGCTTCGAGGCGCAACCCGCTCCGGTGGCAGCACCCGCAGGGGGCACGACGCTGGCGGACCTGGCTGCCACAGTTCGCATTGACGTTGCGCCGCGGCGACTGTGATCCCCACGCCCGGGCTCCACCTTCGGGAGTTTCTCCGCAGCCGTGCAAATGCGCTACGCTGGCCGCGTGGATTCCCATTTTCGGACTCCTCCCAACGCCGCCAGTGTCCGCCTGGAGAGATGAACACACTGTAATTCAGCGAGGGGACTCGCGTTCATGTTCGCGGGGTCTGTTGTTAGTGGAACGGCGCAACAGGTCGCGCCGGACCAGAAAACAAAAACAAAACAGACCGACGAAAGAACAGTTATGAAGACGAAGACAATCATCAAATCCATCGCGGCTGCGCTGCTGCTCAGCGGCTCGGCCACAGTCCTCCTGGCCCAAAACGCGGCGACGCCGACGTGCCCCTTCGGGCATGAACCCGGCTATGGTCGTTCGCTGACACCCGATCAACGCGCGGAACATCGGAACGCCGTGCAGCAGTTGGTGGCCGAACTGCGCGCCAAGCGCGACGCCGGCACGATCACGGCCGAGGAAGCAGCCTGGCTGGAGCAAGTCGAGAGGCGCGGCGGCATGTGCATCAACGGTGCGCCCCGCGGCCCGCGAGCGGGCAAGGGGCAAGGTGTCGGCAATGGTGCGGGTCAGTGCAAACGTCAAGGTCTGCGGGACGGCACCGGTCCGCGCAGCGCGGATGGCACTTGTCCGAAAGGCAACACTCCGGCGAAAGGCGGACACCAGTAACCCGGACTGCTTCGTGATTCAGGGGGCGCGCACCGCCCTCCGAATCCGAGCGGCACAACGGCACACTTGATGAAACCTTTGTTTGTAACCTTTCGGCCAATGACGGCTCGGTTCTGGAAGAAGTTTGAGCAGGAACTGATTCAAACACACAACTAAAAATGAAACCTATGGCAAAACGAACAAAATCCAAAACGACGACCACCGCCAACCCGGTGCTGGTGCATTTCGAGTTCGTCCATCCCACGGCTCAGCGCGTCTGCATCGCGGGCACGTTCAACGACTGGCATTGCTCGGCGACGCCCATGATTTCGCTGGGCGAAGGTCGGTGGGCGAAGGAACTTCTGCTCCCGCCCGGCATGTATGAATACCGGTTCGTCGTGGACGGCGAATGGGTTGCCGATCCTCAATCAAAAGAAACCGTGGCAAATCCCTTCGGCAGTCACAACACCCTCTTGCGGGTGCAACCGTCGGCCTGAACAGAACCAGACGGACCATCGCACGAACAATCGTCAACGACACCACGCTCATGCCACCCGCGACAACTTCCACCCCCAACAGCTCCGGTGAACCCAAGTCATCGCCGCCTGTCCGCCGCTGGTTGCGCACCTGCCTGAGGCTGCTGGCCATAGGCGCGTTGGCAGGTGTGTTCGTTTACAAACTGAAGTTTTCGCCCGTGCCAGTGGTTGCGCATCAGGTTGCTGTCGGCCCGGTTGTGGCCGAAGTGATGGGCACGGGCACTCTGGAGGCGCGCGTGAAAACGACGATCAGTCCGCGCATTCAGGAACGGCTGGCCGAAGTGTTCGTGGACCAAGGCGACGGTGTGAAAGCCGGGCAGTTGCTCGCGCGGCTCGATGATGGCGAACTCAAGCGGCAGGTGGAAGTTTCTGAAGCGGCCCTGGCCAGCGCCAAGGCGACTGCTGACCGCGTGCGCGTGGATGAAGCCCGCGCACAAGCCGTGGAACAACAGGCGCAGCAGGATCATAAACGGGTTTCCGATCTCGTCAGCACCAAGGTCAGTTCGCAATCCGAGATGGACAAAGCCATCGAGCAATTGCGCGTGGCCGAAACCGACCTGCAACGTGCCCGGGCGGCCACGGTGGAAGCCCAACAGCAGATCAACCTGGCGGAGAAGAACCTCGCTTACCAGCGCGAGCGGCTCAGCTTCACGCGGATTCTGAGTCCGTATGACGGCCTCGTCACGCGCCGCGACCGCGACCCCGGCGGCGTGGTCGTCCCGGGCGGTTCACTGCTGCAACTGGTCTCTACCAACGAACTTTGGATTTCCGCGTGGGTGGACGAGACGGCAATGACTGGCCTCGCCACGGGCCAGTTGGCCCGCATCGTTTTCCGCTCCGAACCAACGAAGCCTCATCGCGGCGAAGTGGCGCGCCTTGGCCGCGAAGCCGACCGTGAGACGCGCGAGTTCATCGTGGACGTGAGCGTGAAGGAGCTTCCGCGAAATTGGACCATTGGCCAGCGAGCCGAGGTTTACCTTGAAACCGCGAGCAAGAACACGGCGTTACTGCTCCCGAAGCAATTCCTCGTCTGGCGCAGTGGTAAGCCGGGAGTGTTCGTCGCGACGAGCGGCAGGGCGCGGTGGAAAGGAATCAAGTTGGGCTTGGAAGGCGGAGAAAATGTTGAAGCGCTGGATGGACTCAAGGAAGGCGACCAAGTCGTCAGGCCGGTGGAAGACCGGCGTGGTGTGCTCAAGGACGGCCAGCGCATCAAGGAATCATGAATCTCGCGGCCAAGGACATCCGCCACAACCTCGGGCGCTTCGGCTTGACGGCCGTCGGCATCGGTCTCCTACTCATGACCGTGCTGGGCATGAGCGGGATTTACCGGGGCATGATTGACGACGCGCTCGTGGTGGTGGACCGCATCGGCGCGGACCTGTGGGTGGTGCAACGCGGCACGCGCGGGCCATTCGCCGAGATTTCCCGTCTGCCTGCCAACCTCGAACATCGCCTGCGTGCCGTGCCGGGCGTCGCCAGTGCGCGGACTTTTGTTTCGCATAACGTCCAGCGCGAACACCGGGGAAAGCCGCTGCGGATGAATGTCCACGGTCTGGCCTGGCCCGAAGACAAAGGCGCATGGGTGACGCTGGCCGCCGGACGCCCGTTGCGCCAGGCTCACTACGAAATGATTGCCGATGCGTCCCTCGGCCTGGCCTTGGGCGAGAAGTTGGTGCTCGGCAAAGACACCTATTCGGTCGTGGGCGTGACCAAAGGCATGGTGTCGTCCGGGGGTGACGGTATCGCGTTCTTAACCACGCAGGACGCGCAAGCGATTCAGTTCGATCTCTCCGGCGAAGCGATCCGGCTGGAGCGCGCGGCGCGCGTCCAACGGGCCGTCGGGCAGGACATCGGGCAAGTGCAGCCCTTGTTGCTGGAGCGCGGCGGTGGATTGTCCTCCGGCATTCCCGCGCTCGCTCGTCCGATGGTCAGCGCCATCACCGTGCGTGTGGCGGACGGGGCTGATCCCGCGACGGTGGCGGCCACCATCGCTGCCTGGCCCGACGTGTCGGTGCACACGCGCGACGACCAGGTGGAACTACTTGTTCATGGCATGATTGACAAGGCGCGGAGGCAGATTGGCCTGTTCCGCGCCCTGCTCGTCATCATCTCCACCATCATCATGGCGCTGATTCTCTACACGCTGACGCTCGATAAGATTCACGACATCGCCATGCTCAAGCTCATGGGCGCGCGCAACTCCATGATCGCCGGCCTCATTCTCCAACAGGCGCTGTTGCTGGGTGCGCTCGGTTTCGGCATCGCTTGGTATCTGGGCGGCTGGATTTTCCCGAAGTTCCCGCGCCGGGTCTTGGTCACAGCGGAGGACTTGTGGGGGCTCGCCGTCGTGGTGGCGATCATCTCCGTCCTGTCGAGTCTGCTCGGTATATGGAAGGCGATGCGCGTCGAGCCGAACAAGGTGTTGTCATGACCGCCAACGACAAGACCCCCGCCGTCGAAGCCATCGCCCTGACGAAAGTTTACGGCTCGGGCAACACCGAGGTTGTGGCCATGAAAGACGTCTCGCTGCGGCTGGCGCGTGGCGAAGTCATGGCGCTGCTCGGCCCGAGCGGCGCGGGCAAATCCACCTTCCTCACCGCCATCGGTCTTATCAATCCGCCTACGTCGGGTCGGATTGTCCTTGGCGGGGAAGCCGTGATGGACGGCGACCGCGCGTTGGTGGACGTGCGGGCCCACCGCCGCAAACACTTAGGATTTGTTTTCCAAAAGGCGAACCTCATTCCGTTTCTCAACGCCGTGGAGAACGTTGCTGTGGCGCTGGAGATCAACGATGTTTCACCGCGCGCCGCCCGCAAGCGGGCTATGGAACTGCTCGATTACCTTGGCGTGGCGGACCGCGCGAACAACCTGCCGGACGCGCTTTCCGGCGGACAGCAACAGCGGGTGGCCGTGGCCCGTGCGCTCGCGAACCAGCCGAGCCTCATTCTCGCCGACGAACCGACTGCCGCGCTCGACAGCCATCGCGGCCGGCAGGTGATGGAGCTGTTTGCCAAAGTCGCCCACGAGCGCAGCTCGGCCGTGATCGTGGTCACGCACGACCACCGTTCACTGGATGTCTTTGACCGGACTTACGAGATGGAGGATGGGCAGTTGCGCGACGGGGTTCACGCGATAACGAGTGTTCGGTCGTCAATTGTCCAAACGCACTGACACTTTCTGCCAACGGCAAAACGCCGCCGCCATAAACCAAATCTGTCAGCGATGTCGTGAGTTCAAAGTGTCAGCGATGACCTGACTCCATGCCTCAAGATGCGCCCCTGAACGCCGAAGTGAGGACTTTTTTGCGTGTGTTTCACGACGGATGCAACTAATCACTGTGACTAAACACCATGAAACTGATTCGTCGAACGGTCGGAGTCCTTTCCCTCATCGCTTCGCTCGTACTCTTGGCGGCCTGCCAGACCCATCGGGCGCCATCCACGGACGCGTCCGTGGTGGAAAGCAGTGTCAAACCCGGCATCAACACGGAATACCTGAAGCCGAATCTCAACGTCTCGAACTGGGTCGAACGCTTCGAGAAAGAGGGTCGTGAGATTTACGACCACCGCCAACAGATTGTCGCTGCCGCAAAAATCCGTCGTGGCTCAGTCGTCGCCGACATTGGTTCCGGCACGGGCTTGTTCACGCCCATGCTCTCCGCCACGACCGGCCCGAAAGGAAAAGTCTACGCCGTGGATATCGTTCCGAGTTTCCTCAAACTGATCGAAGAGCGTTCCGCGCACGCGGGACTGCGCAACGTGCAAACGGTCCTCTGCACCGAGCGCTCGGTCGAGCTGCCGCCCAACTCCATCGATTCGGCGTTCCTCTGCGATGTGTATCACCATTTCGAGTATCCCCGGCAATCGCTTGCGTCCTTGCATCGCGCGCTCCGGCCCAACGGGGAGGTTTTCCTGATCGACTTCAAGCGCGTGCCCGGCGTCAGTTCCGATTGGATTCTCAATCACGTCCGGGCCGGCCAGGAAGTGGTGATAGCCGAGTTTGAAGCTGCAGGTTTCAAAAAGATCGAGGAGATTGATCTGCTCAAGGACAACTACATCTTGCGCTTCCGCAAAGCCGGCCGCTGAGATCGCGGCCATGGAAGCGCCCGACTCGCCGCCGTCATCCGTCACCCGCCCGCCTCACCGGACGCTGGGCTTCTGGAGCGCATCCGCGCTGGTCGTCGCCAGCATGCTGGGCACCGGAGTCTTTACCACCAGCGGATTCCTCCTGGCCGATCTGAAGTCGCCCTGGTTCGTGCTGGTAGCCTGGGCCGTGGGTGGTCTGGTGGCCATGCTCGGCGCTTTGAGTTACGGGGCGCTCGCGCGGCACATCCCGGAGTCGGGCGGCGAGTATTTGTTCCTGTCCCGAACGCTGCATCCGGCGGCTGGTTATGTGGCTGGCTGGATTTCGCTGCTGGTCGGTTTCTCGGCCCCGCTCGCCGCCACCGCCAACGCGTTCGGTGAGTACACCAAGGATTGGTTCCCGGGAATTTCACCGCTGCTGACCGGAACGATTCTGTTGATGGTCATGTCCGCGGTTCATGCCTGGAATGTCCGGCACGGCACCACCGCCCAGAACCTCGCCGTGTTGCTCAAGGTTCTGCTCATCGCCGTCTTCATCTGCCTCGGCGCGGCCAGGATTCCCGACGTGCCGGCGGCGATGATGGCCACGTTTTCGCTACCCGCATTCGCGCTGTCGCTGGTTTGGATTTCCTTCAGCTACGCCGGTTGGAACGCCGTGATTTATCTCGGCGGCGAAGTCGCGCATCCAGAACGCAATCTCCCACGCTCGCTCCTGACGGGCACCCTGGTCGTCGCCGCCATTTACCTGTCCCTCAACGCCGTCTTTGTCCTGGCGGTGCCTGCCGAGGTGATTTCGGGCCGACTGGAAGTGGGCCGACTGGTCGCCGAACATCTCGGTGGCCGGTTCTTGGCCAGCGGGGCGACCGTGTTGATCTCCCTCGCGCTCGTGAC
>CAYIOH010000009.1:0-22846 GCA_964364975.1 uncultured Bifidobacteriaceae bacterium | reverse complement strand
CATCAATCACCATCACCACCGAATCCACGGCGGTGAGCACACGATAGGTGTCCTCGGAGAAGTCCTTGTGGCCGGGCGTGTCGAGCAGGTTGAGGCGGTAGCCGTTGTAATCGAACTGCAACACCGTGGAGCTGATCGAAATACCGCGCTTTTTTTCCAACTCCATCCAGTCGGACGTGGTGGCGCGCTGGTTTTTGCGCGCGGTGACCGACCCGGCGAGCTGCACCGCGCCGCCGTACAGCAGCAGCTTCTCCGTCAACGTGGTTTTGCCCGCGTCCGGATGCGAGATGATGGCGAACGTGCGCCGCTTCTGAATTTCTTCCGTAATGCTCACAAAGGTTGGGAACGGTAACAGAGAAACGGGCGCGGACAAGGAGGGAAAAGCAATCGCCGTGGTAGCGAATTAGAATGGATCCGAACTTCCTTAGCTTCCGGCAAAAATCTTTGCCAACGCCGCGCGGGCTTCCGTGCGAACCCTGCGCGACATCCAGAGCGAAGACTTTTCCAGACCGTTCAAGTTTGTCTCGGCGTCCGCTTTGCCCACCAGCTTGTTGGCTGCCGCCCAGAGCACCACGCCAAGCGAACCATGAGCTTCGAGGCCTACAGATTCCGCCATCAGTCGCGCCGCGGCATCATCGGTCAAAAACCAGTCGGGTTTGATTTCAAGCACGAGCGACAGCGCCTCAGCCTCGCCCCCGTGCAACAATCCGGCGTGTTGCCATTGCAAGGCACGATGATAAGCGTCGGCAGAAAGCGTTTGCGGTCTTACCCAGTCCGGCGGCAAATCAGGCCAAAGTGAGGGAAAATGGGCGCGCACCTCAGCCACAACCAGCGGCGGCAGGAAAACTTCCCCGATGAGCGGCAACAGATGTAACGCACCAGCCTCGTGCAGATGAAGAATCGGCCCGGTATCGGCAACGAGCCGTTTCATTTGCCGGCGGGTTTGTCGCGTAACGCCCAGGCCACGTCCTGCAATTGCTGCTGCTCCATCAATTCAAACCGGCGGCGGGAGATGAACTCGCGCAAGGACGCGCGCACCACTTCAGCGGCGTTCGCGAACGACCCGGCTTCCACGGCGTTCTCCACCTCGAGCGCCATTTCGTCAGGCAACTCCACTTGCAGCGTTTTCATGCCGGCACTCTAACGCCCGGAACTCGGCCCGGCAAGCGGCTTGATGCTGGGAAAACCGCAAAGTATGATGCAGGCAACCTTGGTGAGAGTGAATGAATATGGGATTGCAACTTCTGAGCAATAGCGTTGCTGAATGAAACCGTTCGGCCATCCGAAATTGACTCTGCTCAAGCAGGTCCTTGAGAAGGCTATTGCCCACTGCGAAAAGAGGGGAGTCCGCTGGCAGGCGGTGGTTTACACATTTTTCATCAGGACGGCAGATTCTATCGCGGACGCATTGAGCAAGATGCCTATGTATTCCGGCAAAATTCTTTGTTCATTAGCCGAGAATGACGCGCTGGAAAGGGCAAGACTCCTCTCAGACCAGTTTTGCTACGTTGATGAACTCGCCAAAGTTCACCCCGGCCCGAAAAGAATTCTGGTCGCAACCGATGCGTTACGTGAGGGCATTGACCTTCATTCGGCGAACATCGTCATCAATTACGACATGCCGTGGAATCCGGCTTTCATTGAGCAACGGATCGGGCGCTTGCAACGATTGAACAGTCCGCATCGTTCAGATTTCGTGTTCAACCTTGTCGTCCCCGGAGCACGAATTGAGCAGAGCATCAACGATATTTTGCTCGTAAAGGCCCGCCTGATTAACGAGTGCTTCCTCAGCACATACAGGTTCGGCGTCGGGGAGGATGAGCCAGATGACGCCTCGGCTCTCGGAACTTCCCAATACGGATTCGGAGACAGGGATGCGCCTGACAACATGGACAAGGAAACTGATGATACCCCCAACCGTGACAAGCAATCACTTTCAGAAATCCTTGAGGATTATTTGCAGGCGGAAACGGAGTCAGAACGTGAGAATCGGCTGGCAGAATTGGAAGCGCTGCGCAAGAAAGCCGAAATCCAGTTGAAGGAGTTTAAGGAGAACGAGGAGCGCGCGAAACGCGATAGACCCCCTGATCTCCCACCAACCCAAGAGGAAGTTCTGGCTCTGGAAAGACTGGAGAAACTGCCCGTCCCTGAACCTCTCTTAAAGCCCGCAGAGTTCGCCCTCCGGTGGTGGCGGAAGAGCGGGATTTATCCCGGGCAGCAAGGTGCAGGTCGGTGGAAAGTTCCTCGGCCGATAGAGGGCTGGGATTTTTGGGCGGAGGAAGGGCACGCGCACGAAACGGATGAACTTCTTGTGCCGCAGTCCACAAGATTTCTGGAGCTTTGCAGCGAGCCGTTAAAGAACTGCTCCGTCGGATTTTTCAAACTCGATTCAAAGAATTTCGACTGGCGGAACATTTTGGAAGACTGGCTGAAGGAGCGCTATCCAAACCTGCGTCTAGTGGACTTTGAGATGTCAGAGCGAAAGCCCGTGCAGGATTGGGCGGCAGAGCTTCCTCTGAAAATCTCCCATGATTGGAAGCGAGACGGACCTGATGAAATTCAACCGCTCTTGAAAGTCGCAACAGCACCGGGCCTCTACCAGAAACTGTTGGAAGCTCCCGAAGCGCACTTCCAAGTTCCAGCCGCGAACGCAACCGCACTGGACAACCGTCGCTTAATCAGACTGGACTCTGAAATGCGGGAGGTCGCCAAGCAACACGAGGATTTGAAAATCTTTCAGGACTACTACGAACAAGTGTTCGCTCGGCTCTGCAAAATGATCGAAGCGCGAGCGCCGGAACGGGCGGAAGAACGTAAAAGGCGATTGCAGCGACAATTTCGCCCCCGCTTGACGCTGAGTCCCGGCGTTTTGATGTGCGCTTCCCATGAAGACGCCGCTGTCACAGTTCGCGTCGCTGATTCGGAGAACAGGATTGGCACTGGAACATTGATTGCGTGTCTGTCGTTGGGAGCTATCCGAGAAGCGGGCTTCCGTTGTCAGCAATCAAAGTTCTTCCGGCTACTGGATCGGGACACTTTGGTAATCACCAGCGACGGCAAATTGGTCCACGCGGATTCCGAACGTCGCGTCTGCGCGGAAAGTGGCGAGGAGTATTCAATCGAACAGTTCGCAACCTATCTTGAGGTCTGCAGCTTCACTGGCGCTCTGTTCCGAAAGGATTTCATCCTAACCTGTAATCGGTGTGGCCAGCGAGGTTGGAAGCGCGTTTTTGCCGCTGTCGGACAGGCGAACGAATCGTTGTGCCCCAAGTGTTACGAGTACAGCAACGGTCGAGGAAGACCGGCTGCCCCTGAAGAATTCAAAACTTGTCCCGTGACCGCGATTCACGACACGGAAGAATTCTTCATTCGACTCGATGACGGAACGGACAGACTTGTCCACCATACCGTTGTCCAAGAGTGTGACTGCGGACCAAAACGTTGCCTTAAAACAGACGTGGTCAAGAGCGATGACAGCGGGCGCACCGCACACAGAAGCCAGTTTGCGCGCGGCGCGCTTTCCGGGAAGAATCTGCTGCCAGATGATCCTCATGTGATAAAGAGTCCATCTGGACGGATTGACACCGGCGACTATGCGGCCAGTTTGAAGACGGCTTTCGGTCTGGTCTTGCCACAATTGTGGTTCATCGCTCCACAACTTACAGACGGCGCAAGAGCGTTTTGCAGGGAGAAGGGAATCATCACCAAAGAACGGACGGACTTGGTGGAGATGGTAATGCAAGCGCTGAAAAACGGGATGAAGCCTGACGAACTTTTGACTGCCGATCCAACCGCGAGGAGTTGACCGCTCCGTTCTTTTGATTCGTGTATTTCGAGTCGTTCGCGGTTTGATTTGCTTCGGGAAGAATTTCTAAATCTCCTTCACCACTAACGCGTCTCCGGCACGCAGGCCAGAAATAGCTCTCGTTCCGCTGGAACATCCGTTACGATATACAAGTCGAGCAGACATTACATGACACCAAAATTATTTTCCGAACTCGGCCTGTCCGAAGAAGTGCTCAAGGCCATTGATAAACTCGGCTTCGAGAAGGCCGCGCCGATACAGGCCGCGGCCATTCCCGTGCTGATGGCCGGGCGCGATGTCGTGGGCCAGTCGCAGACCGGCTCGGGCAAGACCGCCGCGTTCGCCATTCCCGCCATCGAGAAGACCGACCCCAAACTGCGCGCCGTGCAGGTGCTCATCCTCTGCCCCACGCGCGAACTCGCCGTGCAGGTTTCCGAGGAAGTCCACAAGCTCGCGATCTTCAAGCACGGCATCAACGCGCTGCCGATTTACGGCGGGCAATCCTACGAGCGCCAGTTCTACGGCCTCAAGCAGGGCGCGCAAATCGTCATCGGCACGCCGGGCCGCGTGATGGACCACATGCGACGCGGCACGTTGCGGCTCGAAACCGTCAAGATGGTCGTTCTCGACGAAGTGGACGTGATGCTCAACATGGGTTTCCGCGATGACATCGAATTGATTCTCCAGTCCACATCCAAGGAACGGCAGACGGTTTTCTTTTCCGCCACGATTCCGCGTCCGATCCAGCAGTTGATCGAGAAATACTCGCGCGACCCGCAACAGGTGCGCATCGAACAAAAGGCGATGACCGTGCCGACGGTGGAGCAGGTTTATTACGAGGTGGACCGCCGCTACAAAATCGAATTGCTCACGCGGCTCATTGATCTTCACGATCTCAAGCTCGGGATTATTTTCTGCAACACCAAGCGCATGGTGGACGACCTCGTGGACCATCTCGAAGCGCAGGGTTACATGGCCGACCGTTTGCACGGCGATATGACGCAGGCGATGCGCGACCGCGTGATGAACAAGTTCCGCAAGTCCGGCCTGGAATTTCTCGTCGCCACGGACATCGCCGCGCGCGGCATTGACGTAGATGACATCGAGGTGGTTTTCAACTACGACCTGCCCTACGACGGCGAGGATTACGTGCATCGCATCGGGCGCACGGGCCGCGTGGGCCGCAAAGGGCGGGCGATCACGTTCGTGTCCGGGCGCGAGCTGTTTCAAATCCGCAATATCGAGCGTTACACGAACATGCGCATCCAACGCGCGCGAATCCCCACCGAGGCGGAAGTCGGGGAAGCGCGGGAAAATGTGTTCCTCGGCAAGCTGCGCGCGACGTTGCAGAGCGGCGAATACCAAAAGCAGGATCAGCTCATCGAGCGCCTGCTGGAGGAAGGCTTCAACTCCACCGACATCGCATCCGCGTTGATTAAATTGTTGAAAGGCGGCGAAGAAACTCCCGCGCGCGCGCCGCGCACCGAGGAATACGAACGTCCAGACCGTCCAGACCGTCCGCATCGCGAAAGTTTCCGCGACGGCCCGCGCCAACGTCACAATGATCGCCGTGCTCCGCGCTACGAAAGCCGTGAGCGCTTCGAGCGTCCGCAACGTTTTGCCGACCGCCGCGAGGAACGCCCCGCGCGTGCCACCGGAGCGCCGAGCGCCGCCTCGGCCCGCCCCATAAAACAACCCGCCCCCGCAGCGCCAGCTTCCGGCCCGGCGCGTCCCACGAAGATTGAAACTCTACCTATCGCGGTTGAAGGTAGGGCGCGTCACTCTCCCGCAAAGCGGGACGCCGACGTTCCCACCCCTTCGAGCGTCGCACACGGAGTGACGCGCCCTACCACCGATCCATCTACCGAAGTAAAACCAGCGGCTGAAACCAAACCTCCGGCAGAAGCGAAACCAGAACTCCAAAAAACCTACTCCGACGCTGAGGTTCTGGCTTCAGTGAAACCCGAGTTTCGCAAACCGGTTGAATCGAAATCACCGCGCAAATCTGCTCCGCCATGGGAAAAACGCGAGCGCGTCGAAGAAAAACCTGCTTTCATTCGCCCGCCGAAAAAGAACCGCCCGCCCGCCGGCCAATTCACCCGTCTGCACATGAACCTCGGCGAAGAAATGGGCATCGCCCCGATTGATATCGTGAACACCATCGCGGGTGAGACCGGTCTGCCTGGAAAAGTCGTGGGCAAAGTGGACATCCGCGAGCGGCATTTGTTCGTGGACGTCGCCACGGATCACGCCAACGCCATACTCGCCAAGCTGAACCGCGCGAACATCAAAGGCCACAAGGTGAAAGTCAAAACCGCGTAATGGCGAGCTACGGCGACGCAACCGACTCGACGTGCCTTTGTGGTAGTGTCCTAACTTGGCTATAGCGGCACTCTATGAGTGCTGTTTCGGCGGTCATAGACCGCGCTACAATTCGAATCAGGCACGTCCGCCGCCGTCAGTCTCTTGACTCAGTGCCCCTCGCCACTAGACTCACGTGATGTCAATTGAAGCCCAAGTCCGTGTCCCGACTGCCAGGCACCTCCCCGCATGAAGAAGCCTTCCGTCCTGATCATTTTCCTGACGGTGTTCATTGACCTCATCGGTTTTGGCATCGTCGTACCACTTGTGCCGTTGTTCAGCAGACATTTCGGCGCGCACGGCTTTACCATCGGCGTCATCATCGCGTCGTTTTCCGCGATGCAATTCGTCTTCGCGCCGATCTGGGGGCGATTCTCCGACCGCATCGGGCGGCGCCCAGTATTGCTGGGCAGCACGCTGGGTGCGGCAGGGTCGTATGTGCTCTTCGCGTTGGCTTGCAATGTCGCCGACCACACAGTGGCGTTGTGGATGATGATAGCGTCCCGCGCGTTCGCGGGCATCTGCGGCGGCAACATCACCGTTGCCCAAGCTTACATCGCGGACATCACGCCGCCGGAACAGCGCTCAAAGAGAATGGGGTTGATCGGCATGGCGTTCGGGTTGGGCTTCATTTTCGGACCGATTCTCGGCGGCGTCAGTTTGAAATATCTCGGCAACACCGGCCCGGGCTGGATTGCCGCCGGGCTGTGCGCCGCGAATTTTATCCTCGCGTTGTTCATCCTCGGCGAAAGCCGCAAACCGACCTCCGAGCACATCGCGCAACGTCCGCATCTCGACCAATGGCTGCACACGTTGCGCGCGCCAAAAATCGGTTTGCTCGTCATCGTCTTCTTCCTCGCCACGTTTTGTTTCAGTGCGTTTGAGAGCACGCTGCCGTTACTGGTCAGCGATAATTTCCACCTCGACATTCGAAGTGATGAAACGTCGGCGACCACCGTGATGTACCTCTTCGCCTATTGCGGCATCATCGGCGCTTTCGTGCAGGGCGGCATGATCGGCCGGCTCGTGAAAAAGATGGGGGAACCAAAACTGATCACGTTGAGCCTCGTCTTTACTGCCATCAGTCTGGCGCTCTTTCCATTCATCAAAGGCACGACGCAGCTTTCGTGGAAAATTCTTTTCCAGCCTGAAGGCTTGTCGTGGATTTTGATGTTGTTCGCGCTCGGGCTGCTGGCAATTGGCACGAGCCTCACACGCCCGCCGCTGTTCGGCCTGCTCTCGAACCTCACACACGAGCACGAGCAAGGCGCGAACCTCGGCGTCGCCCAGGGCGCCGGCAGTCTCGCCCGCATTCTCGGCCCGATCTTCGCCACCACGACTTTGCATTACATGCCGCCGCTACCCTATCTCACTTGCACGTTGGTGTTACTTGGCACAGCCATTGTGTTCGCAAAGAAAATGAGGAACGAACCTTCTCCTGCTGTCTCGGCTCAACCGGCCCGCGCAGCGGAGTAAAAGCGATTCCGAACTGACACGGCGGCTGGCCCGAGTATTCTATACCCGAAAGACCGTCGGGCCACGATTCTCAGTAACACCCCGCTTCAGCGGGGTGAAAGACGTTTCCAAGGAATGGAAACCGTTTCAACGGTTTCCCACAATTTGGCCAAACCGTTGAAACGGTTTTTGCATTCGCTCGGACGTGGATCACCCTGCTGAAGCTGGGTGTTAATGAAATATCCAGCCTAGTCGCTACTACGGGGGAATACTCCCTCCAAAGCCACGGCGTCCAAATATTCTTCATCCTGATTTTCGTAAAGTGCGTCCAGGACCATCGGCGTACGGGCGGAGAGTTTCAGCGACCGCGAAAGCCAATCCAGGTTGGGCGCGGAATGAATGGGCGCGTGGGCGTCCCAGAGTTTGCCTGCGGCGTCGCTGCGCGGTGCAGCAACCAACCATAAACCCAACGTGTCCTTCAGGCGCACCGCAATTTTGGCGGAAGGCTGCTTACGCTCCAGCAACGCGGTGCTCGCCGCCAGTTTCAAATTCGGCGCGCCGACGCGGTCGAGCCACTGGAAAGCTTCATCGAGATTCCACGGGGGTTTGCCAAAGCCAACCCGAAGATGAAGCGTTACGCCGCGCACTGCGGCCTGGGGCGCGAGCGTTTTCAGTGTCTCGGTGAATGCCGCCCGCGTCTGCTCATCGGTGAAATTGGTTTCGGGGTGACGGTGGAGTGGGAGAAGGAGATCGCGCGCACCGAAAATCTCCATCTTCGCCAACACGTCGTTCGCGACCGCCATGCTGGCCTGATATTCGGAGTGCAGGTTGTCAATGAGCCGCAGCGTCGGATAAAGATTTATGCCCGGACTCAGGTCCACGACAATGCGCACGCCCTGGCGTTTGAGCCAGCCGCTTTCCTGTTGCAACGCCGACTTCTCGCGCTCGTGCAAATAGCGCCAATCCACACACACGCCGTCGAAATGCTCGAAGAACGTGGGCCGCGCCAGAATTTCCTCCTTGATCAAGGTCGCGCGGCGCAGCGTCAAGAGGCGTCCCTGCGGGCGTGGTGGCGGCGCAATGTGCTGGATTTCTTCAACACCCTTTTCTTTCACAGTCACCGCGAAGATGCGGACGTCGCCGCCCGCGATTGCCCCTTCACCACTCTGGCCGAGAGTCGCGGCATCAATGCATTCCGGCGTTTGTCCGACCGCGCCTTTCTCGGATTGGTCCAGCGGCAGTTCGCGCAACGACTCGATCTTTCCACAAAGCGATTCAAGGCGGAACGGTTGTACACGCCACGTGTTGTTCGCGAGGCCAATCGTAAATTCGCCGGCGCGCTTCCGGCAGGCGATGAGACTAAGCCCTTCGCCGCGCACCGCGAAGAGTTGCTGTGAGCGAAGAATCTTGTCGAGGTCGCGTCGCACGTCAGCATCAAAGGCGTAAGGCTTCGGCAACGGTTTGTCCGTCTCGCTGCGCAACGCTGGCGTTGGCGTCGGCTCGACCTTCACGCCGAAGGGACTCGCGAAGAATGTCATCTGCCCCCGACCGCAGACTACAGTTGTATTTACTGTCACCTTCGTGTGTCCCGCAAGGCCACCCGGAAGTTTGGCGAGGTTGCCCGCCGTGATAACGACATGTCCGCCGTGTTCGGTATAAGCCTGAAGCTTGTCTCGAATTTCGCGTCCACCGCTGAGTTCGCCCGCCACGATGACGACGGCATATCGATCGAGCGCCCATAGCGGCGTGTCGCTCAGCAAGCAATCGGTAATGTCACCGAAAGGCGTGGGCGCGATGAAACCGGATTCGTTGTGGAAGTAAGAGGAGTCTTGATAACCCGGATACAACAGGTCGAGAACCGCGTCGGTGAGGTAATCGCCGGCTTCGTAAGGGCGATTGCCCCAGACGCGATAGACATCGCCCGAGTAGAGATGCCGCGGGAACGTCCAGCCGGAATAGAAATCGAGCAGCAACGCCACGGGCGTGTGCAGGACGCCGGGCTGGCCGTGCTCCTTCACCCAGCGTTGCGCGGATTGCTGGATGCGACCAACGGGCGAAAGCTTCTCGCCATCGAACCAGCTACTCTCAAAGCCGACGGCGACGCAATTGTAGAGAATGTGCGAATAGAGCAGTCGCTTGAGCAGACTCAGGCTCGTTCCGTTGGTGGGACTGTGAGTTTCGCCGCCGCTGCCGCCCGCCGAGCCGTAAGTCTTGTAGCCCCAGCGGTTGAAAATCGAAGCGTTGCCGAACCACGGCACACCGTATTGTTTGCCCGCGCCCCGGATGAAGGCATAATAGACTTGGTTGTTTGGCAGCGCCTGCGCCGTTTCCGCGCCGATGAGCGTGTAAGTGCCTTCCTTCAGGAAATAATGGCCGAAGTTCAGCGAGACAAGCGTCGCATGTTTGTGGCCGAGATCGTCGCCCATCCGCTCGAAATGACGCTGGAAATTCAGGTATTGCTCGAAGCGACTGGCCGAGGCCGGCGACATCTGATTCGCGTAGCCACCGATGTAACGCCCGTCCTGCTCGCCGATGTCCGTGCCCAGCCAGCGCTCACCGAGTTTCGTTTCCAGAATCGTGAACGCATCGGCGGGAGGAGTAAACTGCTGCCAGTACCCACCCGGTCCCGATCCCGGCACGTAACCCCAGATGTCGAAAAGGTAGAGGTCGCGGCGTTTGATTTCATCGGCCAGCTCACCGAGGTTTTTCGCAAACAGAATCGAGTAGTCCGGCCAGATCGCGTCGCCGAGTTCGTGCGTGCGCGTGTACTTCTCCAACTCGTCCGCACAACCGACGATCCGGTCGTCCTTGACGGTGAAGCTGCGCAACGTGGTGAACTGAGTCCGATGCTTGAACGTCTCCCACGTCGGCGGCTTCACCGCGCGCCGGTCGTAATCCGGATGTTCGCGCGGTTCGAGCAGGTGGGAATAAACGCGACGTGTCTGCGTGGTCGGCGGCGTGGTTGCAGTCGAATCTTGTGCCGCCAACCTCGGCCCGCTTTCCAACCAGAGCGTGACCGTCAACACCAGACCACCCACCCGGAACATTCTTGCCAGTTTCATGCGGCCACCAGTTCAACACAGACCGCTGGCAATTTCGATAGCGATTTCAGCCACGAAAAGGCGCAAGAAGCGCAAAACCTTTTTAACCGCTGATTGACGCTGATGAACGCTGATTCACAGGGCTGAAAGCCTGAAAGATAATAGCCCAGGGCAAAGCGAACAACGTGAGCGCCGCCCTGGGTAAAAAGAGAAACAATTCGAGCCCTGTAAGGGCGGCCGAATTATCGTTCCTCAAGTTGTTCATCTTCCCGTTTTGCTTGGCTCAAATACCTGTCTGCGATTCGTTGCAAAGAAGCTGCAACCATCGGCCATCCACTGCGAATGCTGTCGGCAAGCTTTTGATACTTGCCGGCAAGCTCACGTTCCTGCGCGCCGCCTTCAGTCATTGACTTCGAGTAACACCCGCGCTGGTTGGAGATGCTGATCTCGAAACCATGGAACATCTTTTCTGAATTTAACTCCTCCATCGCATCGCGAACAGCCAAACACGGCCATTTACCGTCTACGTCGTGCGGTGCGTGGGCAAGTGTCTCGCCAATCTCGATGTCGGCGACTTCGCTGCGGTCAAGGCTTGCGCATTCCGCGCGCGCCTTGGTCAACCATTCACGCAAAGCGGTCGCGTCGATGCTTCCGTCAGGTTGGACGCCAGGAATCCGCGCCCAGTTCTTCAAAAGATGATATGCCCGTTCGCCGATCTTCGCGGCTGTAGGGTCATCGGTCTTTTTGGGCTCTCCACGTTGTGCTGCGGGGCGATAGAGATGTGAAATGACTTCCGTGAAAAATTTGGGGTCACTTGATAATTGGCGATGCAAAGCCACAGGCTGATGGCTGGGTTCGTCGAGCAGTTTTACACATACCCATTCCAAACGAGCGAGCCGTGTTTCATCAGTCTTCGCGCTTGCCTGTAACTGAGTGAAAAGCTCGAACAGATGGTGTTGAAACATCACCCCATTGCCCGCTGGTTCAGCCGCTGGTTCTTCTCCCAACACAACGTCTTCCAATACACTCAACAGGAAATCTTCGGAGAATTTTATGCCTCCATGTCTTGCCCCATCCACGACATCAAGGACGGTGAATGGACGGCGCGCTTCTCGCAGCTTCGAAACGATAAACATGACCTGTTCTTCAGAAAGACGAACGCTGTGGGATCGCGCTTGTCCCCAATAGAGACTTTCAATTTCGTTACCGAACGATTTGACGAAATCCCAAGTCTCCGGTTGGAAGGGCAAGATAACCAAGAAGGCGACAGCTTGTTCTTTGGACCACCCCTTCATCTGCAAAGAGCGAACCCATTCCCAGCCTCGTGAATCGAAGCGTCGGCCCATGAATCCAAGAGCGAATTGTTTTTGAGGGAGTTCTGACGCCGTGAAAAACGGAAGAAGCATTTGCTCCGTGATGGGCAACTGTGCTCGCTCGGCTGCGACTCCAATTCCCCACGGCATATTGGCGCGCCTGGTCAATTCGATTAGCCCATCAAGACCGACGGAGTTCCAAACGTCCTGAACACTGCTAACACGCATGTCGGACAATAGCTTTTCACGCTCTTCAAACTCCTGACCGTGATGACCAACCTCGAACAGCACCCCGGAAGCGAACAGCCAGGAATGACGCTCCACAGCATCTTCCGGCGTGAGGGTTGCCACAGTGGTTTCAAGTTTCGCCACGATGTTTTCTGGAAGCGCCCATTGGATGCCCTGTGCGGCACGATGCTTCTTAGCTTCGGCACGCAGCAAATTCCACAATTGTGCCCGCTGCTTGTTATTCGAGGCCTCGCGCGGGAGTGAACAAATACCTGCCAAGACACGATCTAACGCGACTTCCGGCAGTTCGTCGATATGTTCGGCCAGTCCTTCCCATCGGCTGAAATCGGACGACGCGTTTGCCACCAGTAAGTCAGCTACACCGATAACAAAATCGCGATAATCTTTGTTCGTTACACTTCCGTTCCACTGACCGATCCATGATTGCCATTTAGGTTGGTAAGTGCCGCTGGAGCTGTCGTGATGCTTTGGCAGCAAGGCAAGCAGCAGCTTCCAGCCTGCCGCGGGTTCTTGCTTCAGAAGTCGTGCAAGCACAGCCAGCCTGTCCGTAACTGTGGTGTTGGTGTGTGGTAGCCACGGCAGCAATATGTCTCGCAGACTGTTCACAGGTCGGTTGGAGAGCCGCCCACCTGGATCGTTGGCTGCCAAGCGTCCCAACGCCAAGACCCCGCGACCGAATAGCTTCACGTCCCAAGCCATAACTTCTAAAGCCCACAGGAGTCCGGTGTGTGGACTACCGGCAAAGAAACCATCACCTTCCTGCGCGAATAGTTTGAAAAGTTCTGGTTGCTCCCGACGCAAGTCATTTTCAACGGCCTGCAAAAAATCGTCCGGCGCTGCCTCAGCAAGGTCAGGGAGATGCGAGGCGAGGGACGCCCACCGCAACCAATCCGCACCATCAAGCAAGCGATGCACAACGCGCGCGCCGTGAAAGTGTAAATCACATGCGTCACCGACTTCCGCTGCCTCGTCGCAAACACCCATCAAACCAAGTGTCTCGGCCAGCCCTTCACGCAGCGCAGGCGAGTGCTTGAGACTCTTGCCGCGAACTCCGGCGAGATAACGCTCGTCAGAGGAAAGTTCGTAAGCAGGATTTGCTTCAGACAAAACCTCGTGAGCGATAGCCTCGAATCGACCAAGAACGTCGCTGGTCAGCGCCCAGTGCAACAGTCTCCAAGAGTCTTTTCGCGAGACGAATGTCCAGCTGCTTCCAACGCGCATCACGGGTGCGTCCTTCTCAACGCGCAGCCGATTTACCAAGGCCAATAGCTCTGCATACGGGCGTCCGGCTAATCGTTCCAGAATCGTTTTGTCAGCGTCATTGCTGTCATCCCAACCGCCAGCGAGAAGCAGAGGTGCGAGTGCGGACGCCTCACCGCCAATACTCCAGCCCGGCGTCGTCAGCGTTGGACTTTGACTCAACATCCGTTTGAGAATCGTGAAATTGCCGCCCGCCTCTCTTGCGATTCTCGGCGCTTCGACGTCGCTTGCTCCAGCCGCACGGAGCGATTGATTCAAGTTTGATTGGAACATCCGCTGCAACTTCACCCTGTTTCCTCGCTGCGAAACTTGGCGAGAAGCAGGAATGATAACGTGATGCTTCTGCCGCACCGCTTCCGCAACAAGTTCTGATTCTAGCTCCAGTTGTGGGCCGACAATGAGAATCAGAGGATAGCCGGAAGCTGCCAGCGTGCGCCACGCTTCTCGCTCCTCAACGATGACTGCGCGTGCAACCACGGGTGATTGCTCAGGCTCGTTCAGACCTGCAACCCACGCGGCGATGAAGTCCACGACCTCAGCCGGTGATGGAGCTTCGATGGCAATACTCGCAGGAGCACCCCGTAGAAAATCCCGCAAACCATTTACAGCTTCGTTTCGGTCTGTAAGAACAAGTGACGGCGCGAGTGGTAAGCGGAGCATAGCGCCGAGGTTTTTCCAATGCGTAGCCAAGTCGCAAACTCCGGGTGGTTTCAGCCCCATCTCGTGGGCGAGCCAGATGTCAACGGCAGGGGCAAGTTCAAGCCACTCTTCTAAATCAGCAGAATCGTAGGCGCGCACGTCGCGCCATGCTCCTGATTTCCGTTTTTCGGCGCACCAGTCGCCTTTCCTTGTCCATTTCCTCGGCGTAACAAAAATAAACGATGATTCGGAATCGGTTGCTCGTTTGGCAAAATCACCTTCTGCCTTCGTGCTGATGTTTGCATCGCAACCAAATTCCCAAGCCGTGCGTCCTACCGGGACTTTCGCATTGCCGGTCGCTACCTCAGTAGCACCGTCGATCCCGTGTCGCTGAATCCCCTCGCCGCTTGGAAATTCCGCTCGCTGGACGGAAGAAGTGTCGATGGTCGCGTGAACAAGGCGTCGTAAAAGTTGCGGCAGAACAGCGCGTGCGGGAAGCGAGTCCGCCCACTGTTCCAACTTTAGCGCAGTGATCCAATTCTTGTGACGCATGACCGACTATAACGCTCGTATTCTGCGCTGAGATGCTGCCGTTGTCGAGAAGTAGGCGTTGTGTCGCCCCGACGGGGCTAGGAGATGTTCTAAATGATTGACCCAGGGCGATGCTCGTTTCACTTCGCTTGCCCTGGGCTATTATCCTTCGGGCTTTCAGCCCTTTTGAATCAGCGGACGTCAGCGTGAATCAGCGGTCGAAAGGATTCTCGACACCCCGGCCCTCTCCCCGTTCGAGGCGGAGAGGGAGAAGCGTTCGCGTGTTTCGCGGTTTACCTCATCCAACCGGCGCCACGATTCATTTCCGCTCCGCCTGCCACGCTTCGAGATAGCGCGCGCGGAACTTCGCTCCCTCCGCCGCGCTGGTGATGCAGAGGTCCCAGTCCATTTCCGGGCGTGGGCCAAGTTTCGGCGCGGTCAACTTCCGGTCGCGGTAACGGTCGCTCAGACTTTTGAACTCGCGGCCCCACGCCTTGACCTTGCCTTCCGCCGTCAGCAGTCCGGTGAACTCGCTCACGTCGCCGGCTTGCGGATAGTCGTGGAAACCCCAATTGAGCCAGCCGCACGCCAGGCCCGCCGTGGATTCGACCAGCTTCCGGCACCACTGCGCCTGCTGTTCCCCGGTGGCCGACGCATGGTTGCCAAATGTCGGCTGGCGCCGCCATACCAGCCGAATTCCGCAATCACCACCGGCTTCCCGGGCCGCGCCGCCTCGCGCACCACGCCTTCCAGATACGCCAGATTCCGCGCCTCGTCCTCCGCACCATACTCGTAGAAGCCGTTGGCGAGCGGGTAGAAATGAATTTCCATGAAGTCCACCAGCCGCGCCTGCCGCTCCGGTCGGAACGCCGAATACTGCCAGCCTCCCGCCAGCAACGACGGCACGGACCATTGAATCAAACCCACCGTGACCAGCGCTTGCGGATCGGCAGCTTTGATGGCGGCGACCTGGCGGCGCGTCCATTCGTCCGCGATGTCCTCGCGGAAGTGCTGAAAGTCGAGCAGCCGCGCGCAACCGGCGCAATCCTCCCGGGGCGGAATCGGGATCGCGCCCCAGGCCAGGTTTTGATTCGTCATCCCCCAAACCGACGAAAGTTTTGCGGCGTTGGCATATTTCTTTTCAAGCCAGCGATTCCACTTCGCGCCCATCGGCAGCGTGTCCCAGCGCACCTCCGGTTCGTTGAGCAGGTCGTAGGCGAAAATTCCCGGACGCCCCCGGTAACGCGCCGCGAATTGCCGCCAGAATTCCTCCACGCTGCGTAGCGTCACCTCGTCCGCGTAGCGATCAGTTTTTGCCCAGTCGGGAAGACCCTCCCAATGATCTGGCCCGGTCGGATGCACGTAGATGCCCGCCTGCCCGGCGATTTCGAGGAACTGATCGAACTTCGCCAGACCGTCCGGCGACAGCCGGTTTGTCTCCATGAGAAACGAGCCATAGCTCAGGAACACGCGCACGCAATTCACGCCCAGTTCCTTCATGCGGGCAAAATCCTGGCGCGTGGCGTCGGCGTCGAACTGCTTCCACACCTGCGGCGCCCAGCCGGTGCCGGGGCGGTAGTAGTTGATCCCAAACGGAACGAACGGTTTGCCCGACCCGGTTTGAAAAGTGCGACCGTCCGCGGCAACGCGGATCTTGGGAAGAGGAGTGGCGTTGGTACTGAGCTGGGCCGCTCCGGTCAGCAGGGCGAGCGTTGAAATCAAACCTGCTAGGATAAGAATTCGCGTGCGCATACGTCGGCGGACATTACGCCGGAAAAGCCGGCATTGTTCAATCACCCATTTCAACTGTGGCACCACCAGAAGGCACAAAGAGCACATAACTCAAGCATGGATAAACCCGGATGCGATGAACGCGAACTACACGAACCACGCGAACAGGATTAACAAGACGCCAAGACACAACGCGGCTGACGCCGCGCCTAAAGATGATAATTGGGAACAGACGTTACAGGTTGCAAGCCGTCCATCGGTTCGTCGGAAAGCAGACCATTTCATGGCGCAAAAAAGCCACGGACTCACGTCCGTGGCCTGACAAATCTTTGTTGATGCCAGCCGACTACCCGGCCTTCTCGGCTTTCGCAGGCCGCTCGGCTCTCGGCGCCCGGTCGGGTTTCGCAGCTCTTGGCGCGCGTTCCGGTCGGACGGCTTTCTCGCCTTTGGCGGCTTGAGCTTTCGACTCGGCGGTCACGGGTTTGGTTGGCGCGAAGATGTCGCCGCGATGTCCGCGCTTCTCGGTCCTCCGGCCTTCTTCCTTCTTCGCTTCGGCAATGGCGGCGGCATCGGGCACGGGCGGTGGCGTGGTACTCTCGACGCGCACCTTGAGCGTGCCTTTGACTTCGGCGTGGAGGTGCAGTTCGACCTCGTATTCGCCGAGCGTCTTGATCGGGTGTTCGAGGTGGATTTTCCGCTTGTCGAGCGAGACGTCAAACTGGTGCTTGAGTTCGTCGGCGATCATGCCCGCGGTGACGGCGCCAAACATTTTACCATCCTCGCCGGCCTTCACTTTCACGAGGCAGACGAGCTTGGCCAGGCCCTTGGACATTTCGCTCATCGTGTTGAATTCATGCGACTCGCGCTCGGCGCGGCGCTGGCGCAGGGCTTCAAGGCGGCGCTTGTTGGCCTGCGTGAGTGGAATGGCGAGGTGTTGCGGGAACAGGTAGTTGCGCGCGTAGCCGGCGGCGACCTTGACCTGGTCGGATTCGCCGCCCAGACCGACAATGTTGCTAGTGAGAATGATTTCTGTCTTTGCCATAAGAACTGGTTGAGAGTTGAAAGTTGAGGGTTGAGAGACCAGCCAAAGCCGTCTCCCGATCCGGGTCAGAACGGTACGTCGTCTCCTTCGTGCGGTGGGGCGTCGGCGTCGGCTGGTTCGGCAGCGGGCGCAGCGGCAGCAGCGGCGGCGGGGGCAGAACGCGGTGCAGCCGGTGCATTGCCGCCTTCGTTGGCACGCCCGGAATCGAGAAACTGAAAAGTTTCCATCACGACGCCGAGCTTGCTTTTCTTCTGGTTGGTCTGCTTGTCCTCCCAGGTTTCGTAACGCAGCCTGCCTTCCATGAGGATGGGCCGGCCTTTCTTCAAGTATTGGGCGATGGTTTCAGCGGTTTTGCCGAAAGCGTCCACGTCCACGAAGGTCACTTCCTCTTTCATCTCGCCGGTTTCGCTTTTCCAACGGCGATTGATGGCGACGCCCAGTCGCGCCACGGCGGTGCCCTTGGGCGTGTAACGCAATTCAGGATCGCGAGTGAGGTTGCCGGCGAGGATGACTTTGTTGAAATTGGCCATAGGGCCTCCGGGGTTGGGGTTTACTTCGCGGGTTTCGGCTCGGGTGATTCGCTGAACAGGACGCGGAACACTTCCTGATTCAGCGCAAACTTGCTGCGCAACGGCGCGATCGCCGCCGGCGGGCTGGTGAAGATGACGTTGGCGTAGAAACCCGCGCTGTATTTCTTGTCGGCCACGCGCGCGAAACTTTTCCGGTCCATTTTCTGCACGGTCTCCACCTTGCCGCCCGCGGCGGTGATTTCGGTAGAGATTTTGTCGAGGGTCTCGGGGAGACCCTCTTCTTTGCCTGCGGTGTTCAGGATGAACAAACCTTCGTATCGTTTCACTGTTCTTCGCTTTCGTTCGTGGAGTCGTTTACGACTCCGTTAAATTGACTCATTGCTTTTTGTATTCCGCCGGCCAGCCAGCACTCAACCTGGTCGGCCGCGCGCGCCAAAACTCTTTTCATCAACGCCGCGTCGGTCGCGCTAAACCGTCCAAGGACATAATCCGTAATCTCCCGCGCACCGTCCGCGCGCCCGATGCCGATCCGCAACCGGGCAAACTCGCGCGAACCCAGATGCTGCTCGATGGACTCCAACCCGTGATGTCCACCGCTGCTGCCGCGCGGTCGCAGGCGAATTTCGCGCAACGGCAGGTCCGCATCGTCCACCGCGACCATCAATCCCGTGAGCGGCAGCCGGTAGAAATTCACCATCGCGCCCACCGCTTCGCCGCTGGCGTTCATGAACGTCTGCGGCTCGCACAACAAAATCTTCCGCCCGTCCGGCTCGGCCCGCGCCACGCGCGCGTGAAATTTCCTGGTTGCGTGCCATTCGGCCCGCCAGCGTTTGGCCAGCAAGTCGGCCAGCGCGAACCCGGCGTTGTGGCGCGTCTTCGCGTAGTCCGCGCCCGGATTCCCCAATCCCACGATGAGATGCAAATCCTCCATGCGCGGGGCGGGTGCGACGGCTTCCGCCGACCGGAGCCGCCGCCAAAATTATTTCTTTCTCTCGAACTTTTTGTCGCTGGGAGCGGCAGCACCAGCGGCCGGTGCTTTTTCGCCTGGCTTGCCCGCGGCAGGCGCTTTTTCGCCGGGTTTGCCAGTGGCGGCTTTTTCGGCACCCTTCGCCGGAGCTTTTTCTCCGGGTTTCGCCGCGCCCTTTTCACCCTTGGCCGGAGCAGCGCCTTCTTCTTCGCCTTCCTTCTTCTCTTTGATCATCTCCACGTCGCCGGCTGCGACTGGCTCAGCTTCGGCAGCCGCGGCTTCCTCTTCCTCCGTCTTCGGCATGGCGACGGAGATCACGGAGATTTTCTTGTCGCCGAGAATCTCGACACCCGGAGGCGCCTTGATCTCGCCGAGATGAACGGACTTGCCGACTTCGAGATGGCTCACGTCTACGACAAGCTGCTCGGGCAAATCCTTGGGCAACGCGCGCACCTTGATCTTGAACAAAACGTGTTCGAGGACGCCGCCGCCGGTTTTGACGCCCACGGCTTCGCCGACCGTTTCGACGGGCACACTCACGGTGACCTTTTCGTTCTCGGCAACCTCGTGAAAATCCACGTGCAACACCTGACCATTGAGCGGGTGGTGCTGGACTTCCTGCACCAGCGCGAGGCGTTTCGGGCGCGGGTTGTCCTTCACAGCGAGGTCCACCAGAAGATTCTCCGAGGCCGAGTGCAGGATCAGGTCGCCCATTTCCCTGGCGTTCAGCTCGAGGTTCTCCGGTTTGGTCTGGCGACCGTAAATGACCGCCGGGATGCGTCCGGTGGCGCGCAATTTCTTCACTTCGCCGTGTCGCGTTTGCGAACGGGGTGCCGCGTTCAATGGTACTGATTTCATCGTTAAAATTATTTCTGCGTTGGCGGCCTGCCATCAACTTGTGCGGCCGCCCTTAAACTCAAACAGCGAATTGACCGACGAATTGTTATGGATCCGCTTGATGGCTTCGCCCAACAACCCGGCCACCGACAGCGTCGTAATGTTCACGCCGCTGATGGCAGGGCGCAGGACAGTATCAGTTGTGATAAGTTCGTCAATCGCCGATTTTCGCAGCCTTTCGATGCCCACGTCGTTCAAAATAGCGTGCGAAACACAGGCCAAAATCTTCTTCGCGCCCTTCTTTTTGAGCAATTCCGACGCTTTGGTCAGCGTCCCCGCCGTCTCGGTCAAATCGTCCACGATCAGCGCATTTTTGCCGCGCACCTCGCCGATGATGGCCATGGATTCGACTTCCGTGGCGCTCTTGCGGCGTTTGGCGACGATGGCCAGATTGGCGTCCATCGTCTGCGAATACGCGTAGGCCATCTTCAACCCGCCTACGTCCGGACTGACGACGACGAGATCGTTTGATATTCTTTTCCGCAAATATTCGTACATCACCGGCGCGGCGTAGAGATGGTCCACCGGAATGTCGAAAAAGCCCATGATCTGCTGCGCGTGCAGGTCCATGGCCAGGATGCGGTTGGCGCCCGCCGCGACGAGGAGGTTGGCGACCAGCTTGGCCGTAATGGGCACGCGCGGCTGGTCTTTGCGGTCCTGCCGGGCGTAACCGTAAAACGGCAGCACCGCCGTAATCCGATCCGCGCTCGCCCGCCGCAACGCATCCATCATGATGAACAATTCCATCAAGTTGTGATTCGTCGGCGGCGAGGTAGGCTGCACGACAAAGACATCCTCGCCGCGCACGTTCTCGTCAATTTTCACGAACGTTTCGCCGTCGGGAAACGGCTGGATGCTGCACTTGCCCAACTCGATGCCGATGGACTTGCAGATGGCGCGCGACAACGGTTCGTTGGCTGTTCCACTAAATACTTTCACAATTTAATTCACTGCTCGTTTAAGAAAACCGCCCTGAATTGGGCAAAAAGCTCGTAGTGACTTTAGCAATCGGGGGGCGCGGCGCAAGGGGAATATCAGAAACCCGGTGAGAAAAGTCGCGTCCGCGCGTGCCGCTGCATAAAAAAGGAATGGCGCGTACGGAGTGACGCGCCTCAGTCGGAAATGCGTTTGGGAAATGGTTTACGGCAAACTGCCTGAATTGTTAGACTGGCGAAGCGTGAAGCGAACAAACCTGTTCAAAATTGTGCTCGTGACCGCGCCAGACCTGAAAATGGCAAGGCGGCTGGCACGAGCGGCGTTGAAGGCAAAGCTCATCGCCTGCGCGAACCTCGTTCCCAGGATTGAGTCGCACTACTGGTGGCAGGGAAAACTGGAGCGTGGGGGCGAGGTGCTGATGATTTTGAAAGCGACGCGACACACGCTGCCCAAGCTGGAAAGACTCATCCTAAAAGTGCATCCCTACGACACGGCGGAATTCATCGTACTGCCGTTGAACCATGGCAGCGCGCGCTATCTGGCGTGGTGGAGGCAAAACTGCCGCGCGTCGCCGCGAAATTAGTCGGGCAGTCCGTCCCGGCCGGCAAAGTCACTGCGACCGTCCCGATCGCAGACTTGGCATCAAAGCAGGACACCCGAGGGATCGCCCCAAACGAGGTGGCTGCACTATCGCCGGTCCCGCGATTGAGTCTTGCAGCGCCGCACGAGTTGCGGCAATCTGCGGCCAAGACAACCGAGACGCGTTATGTCACTAGAACTCGAACTCCAAAAGTTTTCCAAGGAAATCCAGCTGAAGGACGCCACCAAAGTCACGCTGCGCCCGTTGAAAAAAACCGACGAGAAAAGTTTTCACGAATTCTTCCTCGCCATCCCCGAACCGGAGCGCATGTTCATCAAACACCGCGTCACCGAAATGGCCGTGATTCACGACTGGTGCCAGAACATTGACCTCGGCCGCAATCTGCCTTTGCTGGCCGTCGCCGGCGGCAAAATTATCGCCGACGCAACGCTCCACCAGCAACTCGGCGGCTGGCGACGGCACATCGGGCGCGTGAGCGTGCTGGTGCAGCCGCGGTTCCGCGGGCGCGGCCTGGCCAAGGCGCTCGTGAGCGAAATCCTGGAAATCGCCCGCAGCGTGGGGCTGGTACGCGTCGAGGCCGAATTTATCGGCGAACAGGAGGCCGCCATCAAAGTATTCGCCCTGCTCGGCTTCAGCAACCTGCTGCGCCTCGAAGACTACGTCAAAGACATGCAGGGCATCTCGCACGACTACGTTTTGATGGGGTTGAATCTGAAGACCGACGAGGAATACGCGGGCGTAGGTGGTTGAACCGATGCAACTCATTTAACCTTGTAACTTATGTAACTTCCGCGTGTCCGAGTTACATTGGTTACAAAATGACAAAAGTTACATCCTGGCTTGTGAGCATGACACCCGAGGTTTGTCCCAACTGCGGCACCGAAGTCCCGCCCCAGGCGCGGGCCTGTCCCGCGTGCGGCGCGGATGAGAAGACCGGTTGGTCCGAACAGGCGCGCTACGGCCACCTCGACCTTCCCAACGAAGATTTCGATTACGACGATTTCGTGAAGCAGGAATTCGGCGGCGAGAAGCCGACTCCGCGCGGCATTCACTGGTTTTGGTGGTTGGTCGCCATCGCGCTCGCAACCGGTCTGCTTCTGCTCTGGTGGCGATGAACGCTCCCAAACCTGTGCCCGGCTCTGGCGCTGAATTGAAGGTTCCCTCTTGAGGTTTTTCACACATTCCACTACACGTTGCGCAAAATTCACGAAATCGTGATGACCGACACTCAAACCACTCCGGCAATCCCGCCCTCACCCAAAACCGCGCCGCCGTCACAACGCCTGATGTCGCTGGATGCGCTGCGCGGGTTCGACATGTTCTGGATCATCGGCGCGGACTCTCTCGTCGAGTCGCTCCATCGCATGACCCCAAGCGGCTCTACGAATTTCCTCGCCACGCAACTCGGGCATGTTAGTTGGGCAGGCTTCCATTTCTACGACCTGATTTTTCCGCTCTTTGTATTCATGGTGGGCGTGGCGATGGTTT
>CAYIOH010000008.1:0-23189 GCA_964364975.1 uncultured Bifidobacteriaceae bacterium | reverse complement strand
TTCCATTAACGCCAGTGCCAGCGCATCGCGGAGTGTCAGGACGCCCGTCGGCTCTTTCATCGGTGTGGCCGGCTCTGGCGGTTTCGGAGCGTCGGCAGGCGGATTCAGTACGGGGTTCTGCGCGTTCGACTCCGACCGTGCCAAGCTTTCGGCAGGCCGGCTAGTGACGCACCCGGCCAGCCCAAAAACAAGACCGGCCACAAACAAGTTTCTAACGGACCAAATTCTCATCATAAAACGGACATTCAATGGACACAAAGCATCAAGGAAACGGACTCAGGACGTGAGGTCACGCCATGCAAACAGGGAAGAAATCCTCAGAAAGAGGATTCCGTTAGGAAGCAAACGAAGGAGCGCGGACGGGAAGAGCCGCGCGGGAAGCAAACTGCCAGCTTGTGCCAAGTTCAGGCGGTGGTGAACTGGAAATCTCAATGGACGACGGGCTTTCCAAGTCCGCGTGCTGGACAAGCACGCAGGCCAGAGCAAGAATCTCGGCGAGATCGAACGCGGCGTTGGCAGGAGACGGTTGAATCCCATCGCGGGTAAAATTGATGCGGCACTTCCCATCAGCCAATTCGTGATTGGAATCAGAGCTTGCAGGCGCATCCGCATGAGTGGCCTCTTGGTGAATCAGGCCCAAAGTTTCCAAAAGCGTGTGCGATGATGCGAACGCAAAAAGCGCCAGCATCACCATCGCCACGATTGGCTTTAGTCTATTCACGCACATATTGATACTGTCAGGGCAACATCTGTTCAATCATTTTCACAAAGAATTGCTGGAATGTGAAAACCGGCGTTCCGATTTGCACCGTAGAGAGAAAGCGATTGGGCGACTCGGCCAGTTCCAAAGAAATCCATGCATTCCCGTTCCCGAGACCAAGGAAACCGCCCGGAGCCCCGACGGCAAGAAAGTTGAAGCCGAACTCGGCGGCGTGTTGTGGATCCGCTGTGTGGACATGAAATAGGGGATTGGCCTGCGGGTTTGGTGTTTCCGTATCACGAAAAGCCCGAGCCGCGTTGGATCATCAAGCAGCCTCGCCGACCGGACGCCATCAGATCTTGATGAAGATTTTGCGGCGATACAGGTAATAGGCAAGACCGGCGAAGAGGCCGTAAAACAGCGCGAATCCGGCAATCCCCGCGGCGAGAGTCAATTTCTCCGGCCTAAAGCTCTCTGCCACGTCCAGCACCAAGCATTGCAGAATGTAGATGAACAGCGGGTTCATACCAACCGCAGTCAGGGTCGGGATGCGCAGGTGCAGTTTGTCGCAGAGCACATAGAAGCCGACTAAATGGAAAAAGCACAGGCCAGTCGCCCACAGAGGGAACGGCGCGGTCATGGAATAGGCCGAGAAGGGCCAGGCCGCTTTGACGGCGGGCCACTCGATCCGCAACAGATAGCCGGCCGCGCACAAAGCCGCCCCCCCGACAAGGCATCCCGTCACGAACTTGCGCTGATTCCCAGCCGCCAGCAAATCATAGGCGACCGTGCCGAACAGCAGCATCATGCACCAGCTCAACGGGCCCAGCGGGCCACCGTTGAGCGCCACGTCGAACAACACGTCATTCAACGGGACCAGGCGCACGAGCAGGGGCGTGTTGTCCGCCCCGAACTTGACGGCCCGGGTCACCCATTGTCCATAGACCGTGAACATGCACAGCAACTGATACAGGGCGACCATGCCAAAGGCGGCCGCGATCCGGGCACGCACGCTCCGGTTGATAAACGGCAGCGCCAGCAATCCCGCAAGCCCGATGTCCATCAGCGCGTCCCAGAGCCAGCCGGCATAAATCGCGAACGCAATCAGCACGAGCAACGAGAAGCGTTTTGCCATGGCTCTGCGCACCACGTTGGCGCCGTCCAGTGCGCTGCGTCGCAGCCACGAAAGACGCATGCCCATGCCCACGACGAAAATGAACAGCGGCGCAATCGTGTCGGCATACGTGAACATTTCGCGGTGGTGGCTCAACTGAGCCGCCTGGAGATGGAACACGCCTTTGGCATTGACCAGCAACATGCCGAGGATGGCATAGCCGCGCATCTGGTCCAGGGTCGGAATGCGCTTCAACTGCCCGGTCGTCACGTCGTTCATGGCGTGCTTTGCACGATTGCGATCCGCGCCGTCATTCGTGTGCCTTCCCTTCCGCTTCGGCCTTCAAGCGCTGTCGCTCGGCGGCTTTGGCGAACGGATAGTAAACCAGCATCGCAATCACGATAGAGATGGCCCCCCAGACGGCAGCCCGCCAGTCTCCGCCAGAAACCAAGTAGTGGCCGATGATCGGCGGCGTGGTCCAGGGGACGTTGACGAACGGTTTGTGGATCAATCCCCATTGCATGAGCAAAAAGCTGCTGGCCGTCAGGATCAGCGCATTGAGGATGTACGGAATCATGAAGATGGGATTCAGCACGATGGGGAAGCCAAAGAAGATCGGTTCGTTGATCTGAAAAATCTGGGTCGGCAGGGAAAGGCGGCTGACCTTCCGGAACCCAGGCTCCTTCGAGTTCAACATGATCAAGGCCAGCGCGATGGTCGCTCCGGTTCCGCCGACATTCACGAAGCTGGTAAAGAAGCCGTAAGCCGTCACATACGGCAGGGGCTGCCCATGGGTCATCGCCGCAACGTTTGCGTCGAGGTATTGAAAGAAGATGGGCGCGACAATGGCATCCACGGCGTTGTCGCCATTGATCCCCACCGACCATAGCATCGTCACCAGGAAAGCATACGTCAGGATGCCGGGCAACGTATTCAAGGCAAAGACCAGAGGTTTGAACGCAGTTTGCAGAATCAGGTTGATATCCACCCCCAAGACGAAGCGGATCAGCCAGAAGACCACCACCAAAAAACACAAAGGGGTGAGCGACAGGAACGACTCATAGACGATCGGCGGCACATTGGCCGGCAGCTTGATGACGAAATTCTTGTCGGTGAAAAATTTTTGAACGCGGACGGAAACCAAGGCGATGATGATCGCGGTGAACAGCCCTTTGGATCCGAGGCCGTCCATCGAAAGCGTTTGGTCCTTCAACTGAATCTGGATCATCAGGAAGACCAGGGTGGCCATCGAAGCGCTCACGATGGCTTCCTGCTTCAACTGTTTTCCAAGGTCATAGCCAATGGCGAAGCACGCGAAGACGCCGAGCAGGCCAAAAGTAGCCGTCACCGGGATTTGCAGGAGCGGCAGATAAGGGGCAATGCGGGCCTCCCAGCCGGACACCGGCAGGAACGCCACGATCATGAACAGTCCGCCAATGATCGTCAGCGGCACCACCGCTACCATGCCGGCGCGGATGGCGGACATGTAAGTGTTCTCGCTCAGCGCCGTCAGCGGCGGGACGATATGTTTGTTCAGAAACTCGGTCGCCTTGGTCACATTGCCTCCTTTGTTGCTGCGACGCAGGGCCTTCGCTTCGCCCCGTCTAGTAGTAAGATTGCCGTCACGATCATGGGCACAGTCAACACGCGCGGCGTGCGCGGTGCAAGCGGATTGCCGAAAGCTGGCGTGTCGGCGACGGCGGGACGCGCTCTCATAGGTGAGGAATCCGACCGCGATATTTTTGCAGGATGGCCCGATTGGCTTCATCCCCCGTGGTGTTGCTGCTGACGAAGACCTCTGGCCGACAACCGCGGGCCAGCGTTTGCTCCACTGCGGCGCAGGCGATCATTTGCAGGATGACGGTCCCTGCGACGGTTGACGTGGGGCCGAACGCACCTCCAAGTTCTTCAACCGGCACGCACGCGTCGCCGACCGCGCCGCAATTGTCGAGCACTAGGTCCGCCACGGCGGGCAAATTCTGGCCGCTGGGATGTCGGGAGGGCCATTCTTCGGTCTGGCGACGATTGACGAGTGCGATCACTCGCGCACCCCGGTCGCGCGCCCGCACCGCCAGCTCGATGGGCACGGGGTTGCGCCCGGAGTTTGAAATCACAACGAGGACATCTCGCGCACCCACCGGATACTGCTCGAGCAACGTCGGCACCAGGCTCAGGTCACGCTCGAGCCGCGTGGAGTCAGCCGCGCCCCGGTGCAGCATGAGCGGCTCATAGAGCATGGGAACAATCCGCGCCAACCCGCCGGCCCGGTAGAACAGCTCTTCCGCAAAAACATGGGAATGGCCCGAGCCGAACAGATAAATCCACTTCTCGTCGCACAAGCAGTCGGCGAACCACCCGGCTGCCTGCTCGATGTTCTCGCGTTGTGTGTCGAAAATACGACGCAGTTGCTCCAGCACTGTCTCGTAATACCGCGTGGCCAGCTTCATGAACGATGCGTCCTCAGAACCACGTAAGATGACGAGGGAGAGAATTGGCGGCGTTGCGACCGCGTATCAGTGCCATGTACCTGGCGCGACAACATGAAATGCGGCCGCATATGTTATTGTCGCGCCATCCTGCAGGTTCATGGAAAGGCATCTTCGACGAGACTGCCGGATTCGCAATCACGCAGCCGCAACCAGAGTCATTTGGCTTCATGCTTTGGCCACCATGCGTTCAACGCGTCGCGGTTTTCGTGAACTTTCTCAAACGCGCGGGCGATGTCGTCCATGTCCGCCCGGCTGCCAAGGAGAAAACTGTGTTCCAGCCAGAGGCTTTGTTCCCGGCAAAGGCGATCGCTGTTCGGGCAATGGACTTTGCGATAATTCAGTCGGGACGACACTTGGGCCAGGTACGGGCCGAAAGTCTTGTTTTGGAACATCGGTTGCTGGTGCAGCGAAAATCCGTAGCCCGCCGCGCATGGGACGCCTTCGGCTTGAAGCGCCTTGATCACCGCGGCGCGCGGCGCACCGAACTCCTTGCCGTCTAACCGAAGCATGAACAGGTGGTAACTGTGCCGCGTGCAGGCCGCCGGACGTTTTTGCGGATAGACGCCTGGCAGCTTGCTGAGTTGGGTCGTGAGGTATTGTCCGTTGCGCTCGCGCGTCATGGATTGCGCCTCCAAGCGGGCGAGTTGCGCGTTCAGGACCGCGCCTTGGAATTCACCGAGGCGATAGTTGCCGGAAATGACGTGGTGCTCGTACCAAACGCCGGTCGGAATGCGTCCGCAGTTGTGAATCGATCGGCACGCGGCCGCCAGCGCGTCATCGTTCGTGGTGAGGATACCGCCCTCGCCCGAAGTCATGTTCTTGCTGGATTGAAATGAGAACGACGCGACGTGGCCGAGGGCCCCGGCGGATTTGTTCCGGTAACTCGCGCCGTGCGCGTGGGCGGCGTCCTCGAGCACGAACAGCTTGCGTTTCCGCGCGATGGCCATGATAGCTTGCATGTCCGCCGGCTGGCCGGCGAAGTGGACCGGGATGATCGCCCGCGTGCGCGGCGTGATGACAGCCTCGATGGCTTTCGGATCAAGGTTGAATGTGTCCAGGTCAATGTCTGCAAAAACTGGCACCGCGTTCGCCTCGATCACCGCGGACGCCGTCGAGAAGAACGTGTACGGCGGAATGATAACCTCGTCCTCAGCGCGAATGCCGGCGGCCAACAGTGCGATGCGCAGCGAGACGGTGCCGTTGACGACGGCAATGCCGTGCTTGCAGCCGTGCATGGCGGCGAAGCGATTCTCAAACTCGGCGACTTCCGATCCATTCAGTCGTCCCCATTTGCCGCTACGCAGCGTGCGGAGCAGCCGTGCTTCCTCCGCCTTACCGAAGATCGGCCATGACGTGAATGGTTTGCTGCGGACCGGTGTTCCTCCGAGGAGGGCAAGTTTCTGTGACATGGTTGGATTTTTGATTTTCAAGTGTGGATGAGATCGAGCCAGATTTGTGCTTTGCGTTCAAGCTTAAGCTCTCAGGCTCTTGCCCATGTAGATGCAACCGTCTTTCCCTTCTCCCACGCGCAGCAATTCCTGGAAGCCCAGCTTCTTGTAAAATCCGATCGCCGGCGGATTCATCATGCTCACGCCCAGATGCGCGCCCGGCGAACCGCGCTCGCGGAGTTTGTCCATCACCATTTCGATCATGCGCCGGCCATAGCCGCGGCCCTGCGCGCGCGGCAGCAGATCAATGTGAAGGTGCGATGGGTATTCCTCGTAGGGCTCCGGCATCGTGTAATCGGGGTTGTGGTACCAGGAATAAACGGTTTGCACGCGCGTCCAATGGTTCGGATCGCCTTCCGGCGCGGGAAAGCGGGCGATCAAGTCTTGCCGCCACTCCTTCTCGTAGCGCGCAAAGAAAGCGCGCGAATCAAACGCCCCGAAAGCGTAGCCGCAAATGCCTTCCTTGTCTTCCAGAGTGAGACTCAGCCCCGGTTCGTAGGCGAGATACGGGCCGACGAAGATTCGGCCCAACGCGTCGGGATCTTCGCGGTAAAAGGGCTCGCCGTCTTTGCCGAAGTCGCCGGTCTTCAGGCAAACGTAGTACGCGCCCGCTTGATCCTCGGACCGGGCGGGACGAATGATGCAATCGTTCATCTCGCGGAAATTGCCTGTTTGTCTTCAATGTGGCAACAGCGGACGAGTCTTCGGAAGATCGCCTGAAGTTGAAGCTAAAGCGGAGACTCTAAGGCCAATGACGTGGCGAATTCATGAAATCCGTGTCTGGTTTCCCGCTTTTCGCCAAACGGCTCGACCTGGGTTGACAAACCGTTTACAACAGGCGCATGAAAAGTTTCAAATCCGTTCTTTTCGGCGCGCTCGCACTGGTCAGCGCATTGCCATCCGTGTTGCCCGCCGAATCCGCGCCGCGCGATTTCATGCAGGAAACACCTGCGCAGCGGGGGCAGCGCATGGCGTGGTTCAACGAGGCGCGCTTCGGCTTGTTCATTCATTGGGGCGTTTATTCCGTGCCCGCCGGCGAGTGGAACGGCAAAACCAACTACGGCGAGTGGTTCATGGAGGAAACCAAGATGCCGGTCTCCCAATACGAAAAGTTCGCGCAGCAATTCAACCCGGTGAAGTTCGACGCGAAGGAGTGGGTGCGCATGGCCAAGGATGCCGGCATGAAATACATCGTTATCACCAGCAAACATCACGACGGCTTCGGCATGTTCCGTTCCGACCTGACGGATTGGTGCATCAAGTCCACGCCGTTTCAGCGCGATCCGCTCAAGGAACTCGCCGACGCCTGCAAGCAAGCCGGCATCACGCTTTGTTTCTACCATTCGATCATGGACTGGCATCATCCAGACTGGGGCACGCGCCGCGCCTGGAATGACAAGGCCACCGGCGAGCCAAACATGGATCGCTATACGGACTACATGAAAGGCCAGCTCAAGGAATTGGTCACCCGCTACGGGCCGCTCGGCATCTTGTGGTTCGATGGCGAATGGGAAAAGCCTTGGACGCACGAGCGCGGAGTGGACCTCTACAACTACGTCCGCAACCTTCAGCCGAACATCATCATCAACAACCGCGTGGGCAAAGGTCGCGCCGACATGGGCGGCATGGACAAGGGGCAGGGCGTGGGCGACTACGGCACGCCCGAACAGGAAATTCCGCCCACGGGTTTCGGGCCGGGCGTGGCGTGGGAGTCCTGCATGACGATGAACAAGCATTGGGGCTACAACCAACACGACCAGAATTGGAAATCTGCACAGACGCTCATCCGCAACCTCGTTGATTGCGCCAGCAAAGGCGGCAACTACCTCCTCAACGTCGGCCCAACCAGCGAAGGTTTGATCCCCGGCCCGAGCATCGAACGCCTCGCTGAAATCGGCAAATGGATGAAGGCCAACTCCGAATCCATCTACGGCACTAAAGCCAGCCCGTTCGAGAAACTGGAATTCGGGCGCTGCACCCAGAAGTCGCTGCGCGGCGGGAAGACGCGGCTTTACCTGCATGTCTTCGACCGTCCGAAGGATGGCAGACTCGTCCTGCCGGGTCTCGCCAACAAACCGCTCAAGGCTTGCTTCCTCGATGGCGGCGGGAAACTCGGCGTGGTGGCTGGAGAAAACAAAGTCGTCATCACGTTGCCCGCCGAATTGCCGGACAAGAACGACACCGTCGTTGCGCTCGACCTCAATGGGTCGCCCCATGTCATCAAACCGGGTGGCGCCGCGTCGTCGGAGATGTCGAAGCCATGAAGCTTTTGCGCCGTCCGTTGCGCGCGCCCTGGCCGCATCCCCAGCCGAGGTAACGAGGTTCAAATCCTTCCCCCTCTCAACTTCAGTCAGAGTTCCACGTCGGCTACGTTCATTGCCGCACGCCACCGTGAATGCCAGTCTGGGAAACGCGTTCCTGCCAACGATGGTGGCCGCTCCCGACCACCCAACTGGCTATACCAGATCAATCGGATGGGTCGTGATCCAGACGTCAAGCTGCTTGAACCGCGCCTTCAACTGCTCCTTGTAACCGCGGAAAAACTCGCGGTGCTCCGGCCGGTATTCCATGTCCACAAGCACCCGCACCAGATCATCGCGGAAACGCTGGCCTTGATGCCGCCAAATGCCGTGGATGATTTGCGTTTCACACGAAACCGCCCCGAATCGTTGCTCCAGTTCCAGCAAAGTATCGGTGATCAGTTCGCGGGGCACCGGCTGCCCGTCGTTAAACTTCAACGGGAGCAGGATTTCGCAACGACGCCAGTCGCTCATAGGTGGCCGGACCTTCCACGGTGAATCGGATGTCTTCGTCTGCCAGCAGGCCCAGCGCCTCCTTCGGCAGCATCATTTCGCCGCTGGCCCAACTCTTGAAAGAGAAGCGGCCAGCCAGATGCCCCAGCGCTTTGCGTTTGGAGGTTTCGTCCGCAAACCGAATGATGATCATGGCGTGATCCTAACCTTTCGCGATTGATCCTGCAAGCCATCTTCCCGCCTGGCGGCTATTCTGCCCACCCAATCAGCCAACCCGCCTGGCTTCCTTGGCCAGCCGTGAGAATATTTTTGCCTTCGCCAGCAGGCGCGGGTCGGCATCGAGTTGTTTCACCGTTTGGGGGAGGCGATGCGACCAGTTGGCGGCGGCGACGGAGCCGGGCGTGTTGAAGCGCTCGGTCTGGCCCAATACATCCTGTAACTGAAACACGGCGAGCCACGAGTTCGATTCCAGCACGGCGCGGGTGAAGGCTTCGTGGATTTCGCCGGTGAATTCGCGCGGCGGCGGCGCGTCCGGCATCCCGGCGAAATTCATCAGATGCCGCAGTTCGCGGCGGTTGTTTTCCACGTCGCGGCCCGCGTCAATGTTTGTCCAACATTCCTCCCACATTGCGGCCAGCGGCGGATGATCGTGCGTGGTGGGTTGTGCGAGCGAGAGACGGGGATATTTCTTCGGGTCGGAATAAGCGCCGTCGGGTTCGCGGAAAAGCATCGGGATGCGGAAGCCGGGAATGCCGAGCTTTTCCAGCGTGGGCGGCACGTACTCCGGCACCACGCCCAAATCTTCAGCGACCACGGTGGTTTCGCCCGATGCCTCCTGAATCATGCGCAGAAGTTCCTCGCCTTGCACCCGGTTGGCGGTCTGGTGTTCAGCCGTGTCGTCCGGGAATTCTTTGAAGCCGGGCAGGCGGCCTCCCGTTTTGGCGGCGGCTTCCGGTTCGCTCAACGGCAGAAATTCCGCGTTGCGATCCGGCGTCCAGGGAAATGAGTAGATGCGAAACAGCCCGAGCACGTGGTCAATGCGGTAGAGGTGGAACACCTTCTGGATGTTGCCGACGCGCGTGCGCCACCAGTCGAAGTTATGCCGGCGCAGTTCGTCCCAACGATAATTCGGGATGCCCCAGTTCTGTCCCCACTTCTCCGTGAACGGGTCAACCTTGAAAACTTTTTCCGGCGGCGCGCCCCCGCTCCAGTCGAGGTCGAAGAAGGACCGGTTCGCCCAAACGTCGGCGCTGTAGCGGCCCACCCCAAACGAAATGTCGCCCATGAGATAGACACGTTTCGCCGCGCCATAGGCCTTGACGGCCTGCCACTGGCTGAAGGCGATCCACTGGACATACATGAAAAAAAGCTGCCGGCGCATCAGTTCGTCGCGCCGCTTTTCGGGCAGCGACAGGAGCCAGGTGCGGGCGCGGCGCGGCCCGCGATGCTCTGGCTGCCAGCGGTCCCACGTGGACAAACCGCCGTTTTCCTCCATGAGCACGCGAAACAGCGCGTAGTCGGAAAGCCAGTCGGCGTTCTCCATGAGGAACGCGCGGAATCGCAAGGCGCGCGGGGTCTCGTGGTTGAAATGGCGTTTCAGGAAACTCGCGAAGGCGGCTTGCAACAGCGCGCGCTTGAGGGCCTTGACCTTCGGATAATTCACCAGGCCGGCGCGCAACCCGGCGGACAGGTCCGGCGGAGCAAGTTCGTGAAACTTTTTCGGCGACAAGTCGGGCAGATGCCCGGGCGAGGTGGCGATGGTGGACGGCTCGATGGCCAGCGAGCTGATGGCGTTGTAGGGGCTGTTGTCGTCGCTGACTTCGTTGATGGGCAGGGTCTGCAGCAGGTTGAGGCGGTGGCGATGACACCAATCAATCATCTGGCGCACGCCGTCGGTGTCGCCGATGCCGAGATCGTCCTCGGTGCGGAGAGCGAAGACCGGGGCGAGGACGCCGGCCAAGGATTGGTCAGGGCTGAGTTTCATTGTCGTCAGGCGCGGGGAGTCTGGCACAAACGCCAGCGGATTTCAAAGCTTGCAAACATCGTAGCCGCCGCTGCCGTGCGGAGGCGGCTACGTTCGGTCGGCGTTTTGTGCGCGGTGTGAAATTTCCCGGCTAACCGATCAGCCGTTTCTTCAATCCCTCGAACTGCTGCCAATACGTGTCGAGGCCGATGCGGGCGGTGGAGTTTGAATTCATAGGCGTTCGTCTGATCTGTCAGACCGCGTGGTTAGGCACAAGCAGTCAGAACCTTAATGACTGACGATATACCATAGCGATATGAAAATTCCGGCAACGAAAATCAAAAATACACCAAAATAAAACCTACCAACCCACAACATCCCTTTGCGATGCCGAAGTCGTCGGTCGCCTCTAATCAGTAGCTCGACAATCAAGAAGAGGGACGCAAAAAGCAATATCGCGTAAAAATATCCGTGCTCCCTGACTTCCCTGTAGAACATGTGGGACCAAGCCCAAAGAACCAACAGTAACCCAAAAGCGAGTCGAGCAGCCAAAGCAAATTTCGCGGTCTTTTCAGACATAGAAGTGTGGGTTCAACTATGGTTATACGACTGCCGGTTCGTATATTGAACTGGAAAGCCACGAATTTGTGTCACGAGCAGTGTCACTGAGTCTTGTCCTTCGCTTTGGCGGTCGCGTTTCGTAAGTTGCTTCTACACCCGCGCCCGCGTCAAGCACCACCTTTCAGCCAAAGATCCCCGGTCAGGGACCTGGGACCAACCCCGAAAGCTTTCGGGGCTGCTCTACCGGCTGGCTTGCCCGCGCTTGGACTCCAGCAGATACAGCGCAAGTTGCGGGTTCTGCTTTCGTTTCATTTCACGTTTCCTGGCTCGCGCCTCTTCCAAGGTGGAAAACTCCAAAGTCGCCGCGACCTCCAAATCGCTGCCCAACCGCTTTGGCGAATGGGAGTGTCCGTGGCGATGCTGTTTGATACGACGATGCAAGTCGGTGGTTGAGCCGATGTAATGCCGGCCTGACGAGCCACGAAGCATGTAAACCCAAGCCATCGTCATGAAAATGGTGCCCCGGCTAGGGGTCGAACCTAGGACAAACAGATTAAGAGTCTGCTGCTCTACCAACTGAGCTACCGAGGCAACCAATCAAGGGCACAGATAATTATGCCAACCGACGAGTTTGTCAATATCGCGGAAACAGGGACAACCCCCGCCGAAAACTGCGATCAACCCGATGCAAAACCGGGATGGAAAAATGCCATGCACAAACATCACAAACTCGACCGCACTGACTTTGACACGAATTTACACGTCAAGCCCGCCCTGTCTCGTCGCAAAAACTGAAGAGGGTGCGCCGCTCAAGTGCTGCTGGGATTTTGTCCCGGACGGCTCGGACTGGGTGGCGCGTGGCGCTCCGGAAAAGCCACAGAGAGTAGCAATTGATCTAGCCTTTCTTCCAGACGGATCATGCGATTGCTCAGTTGCTCGCTCATCTGGTCGCCGCGAATACTACAGATGCGATGAGAATCTTTGAGCGCTGTTTTCAACTGGTCTAGCTCGGCTAAGATCCGACGAAAGTCGCTTTGCTCTGCTTGCGCCTTTGCTTCGAGAACCGCAATCCTCTGTCGCGAATCATCCAGCAAGCGCCTCAACTCCTGCATTTCATTTGGATCCACTCGTGGTGGTTTAACCTAGGCAAAGAAAAAAGACAAGCTTGAGCGTCAAATCTCACTGGAGCTATCTCTCAGAGTCTCGTCCGTAATTGTGTTCCAGACATCGATAAGCAGCCACTTCAACACATCTTCAGCAGTTACGTCCCGGTGGGGGTCCAGCACGATTGTTTTCGGCTTGGCCGGTGAGAGCATCGGACGGTATAGCGTTTGCATGGCAATCACGAAGCGCCAAGCACATTCTAGCCGCTGGCAGAGGCAAGCGTGTTCCTCATCTGTCAGATCTCTTCGCCATCTCCCCGTACTGAGGAAGTCATCGAGGGCTCCCGAAAGCGTGGCGCGAACCCGTTTGTGCATGACCGGGTCTGGTTTGAGAGTGGTGGATCGCTGGCGCTGCGCCTCCAAGATTTCCCAAACGGTCAACTTGATACTGCTCCAAAAGGTTCCATTCACACCGGTCATATGAGTTTCTTGCTGAGACCGTCTTGCAAGCGGTCGTCAACTAGAGACACGATTAAGCCGTTTTGCCTTGATGCTCTGGACTGCCAGTATTAGATCACCCACCGAAACGCTCGCCTCGCTTGCGGGAATATGCTCCGCAAGGGCGCGTCTAATCGCGAGCAAGCCTGCTTCTCTGCATAGTGCTGCCAGTTCTGCACCTGAAAATCCATCTGTGTCGTCGGAAAGTTGAGGGGGAACAACCTCCTCCGCAAGTCTTAGCTTGGCCAGATGCACGCGAAGTATCGCTCGCCGTCCCATGAGATCAGGTGGCGGCACTTCGATGTGGTAATCAAATCGGCCCGCTCTGTGCATGGCGGGGTCCAATGCGTCGATCCGGTTAGTCGTAGCAATAACAGTTACTTTGCCTCTGGCTTCCAAACCGTCGAGCAGAACGAGAAGCTGCGAAATCAGCGAAATCTCGTGTTGATGCGAAACCTTGTCCCGTGTTCCTGCGACGGCGTCAATTTCGTCGATTAGCACCACACTGGGAGCGAGCGACTTCGCACTTGCAAAAACGGTTCGCAAGTTCTGTTCGCTTTGCCCGACCCACTTTGAAAGAATCTCCGGACCGTTGATGAACTCCAAATGAGCGTTCGCCTCACCCGCAACGGCCTTGGCAATTAGCGTCTTACCATTTCCTGGTGGCCCGTAGAGCAGAATCCCTTGATGTGGCTCCACGCCTAGCTCGGCGAAGTATTCTGGGTGCTTCAACGGCAAGCCAACAAGGTTTTCGATCTCGGTGATCGCTTGTTGTTGTCCCGCGACATCCGAGTACCTGACGGAAGGCACATCTCGCTTACGCGGCTCTCCTGTTGTTGTTTCGTACTGTGATCCAAAGCCAACGGAAATAAAGTTCTCTCGGTCACGTCGGCGTTCAATTCCGATGGGCTTGTTAGGATCAAGTGTGGAGTATTTAATCCTGAAGTCCTTGTCGGTCGATAAATCCACCTCATCTGGCAGCTCTCGTACCCCAACCTCAAGCCGTTCCCAAGAAAACGCGGGGCAAAGAACGCAAAGGCGTTTGGCGGTGTGCGTCTTTAGCGACGCAAGAATAACATCTTTATCGATGCAAAATTTCGTCGCATCTTCAGAGAAGTGTCCAACCTGATACCAGAATCTCTCGTCTTTGCGATACCAATCACCTTCCTGACATTTGACTGACTTTTCGAACCGGCATCCGAAATACTCTCTTTCGGCTGAAGGCTCTGCCTTTCCACAGCAATGATCAGTTGACCAGGATGATCGCTCGCAGGTCTCGTGACATTGGCAGACTTCGCCAAGTAAACGACCAAACTCCCAAGACTGAGAAACCGGCGCATCGTCAACGAACACACTTGTGCTTTTCCAGCTTGCGATGCAATTCCAGAGCCGCGTTAGTCGGCGAAGAATATCCCGCGACACGGGAACCATCGAAACTTCAAGGGAGTGCTTTTCATCCCGACGTATTCCCGAAGCTGCATATCCATCGAAGGTTTTGGCCAGTTCCACTGCTTCAGTAAAGGAGACTGAAGACGACCGACCGAATGTAATTCTCAGTTTGCTGGCTGTCATAACGCATCGAAATGGGAGCCGGCGTTGGGCGGGTTGCGGTCTTCAGGCAGCCATTTAATGTAAAGCAATTGCGCCAAGGAGCCTTTGATCGGGCCGTCGTGGGTGAACTCGTTGGGCATATTCGCGGTGGCAGTTGTTCGCAGTTATCTGATTTGGTTCAGCCTAAACGGCCTTGGTGCGACTGCGCCGTTGTAGCGCAAGCCACCCCATTTGGCAACAGCTCATGTCGCTGATACTCGCGCACAGGAGCGCGGACCGCCGAGTCCGCGTGTTCCAATGATGGCGAAGATTCGGCCAGATTTGCAGGCGACGGCAACACGCGGACAAGGCTGTCCGCGCTCCTAGCCGAGTTGCATCGCGGCGCGGACGACCCGACACTGGCCGTAGTCGTAACGGCCACCGAGCGATGCCACCACCAAGCCCAGGCTGCCAAAGCCGTGTTTCGTGAACGCCGCCGCAATGTCGCATTGCGCCTCGGCGCTGACCAGCGTGTTCACATCAATCGCCTCGCCCGCCAGCATGGCTTCTTCGAGATGGCTGAAAATCGTGCCGTCGCGCAGACCACGGATGCGCGCGATTTCGGCCACGGATTTTCCTTGTCGGAAGAAATGCAGCGTCTCACGCACGGTGTCCGTGAGCCGGGAGCGACGTAGAATCGGCACCGCCGGTTCGGCGAATGAATCGTCGGCGAACATCTGGCGCGGGTTGGTCTCCAAGTGCGTCGCGATCTCGGCCATGAAAGTGGTGCCGAACTCGCGCTGCTTTTTCTCGCCCACGCCGCTGATGCGGGAAAATTCCTTGTCGCTTTGCGGATAGAACCGCGCCATCTGCCGGAGCGACACATCGGAGAAAATGATGTAGGGCGGCACACCGCGTTCGTCGGCGAGTTGTTTGCGGAGCGCGCGCAGTTTCTCGAACAACGTCTCGTCGCATGCGATTTCGCCAACACGATGTTTCTCCGGCTCGGGCGCGGTGACGGGTTTGGTAAGCGTGACTTTCTTCCGCGCCTTGAGCGCCGCGCGGCCTTCGTCCGTGAGTTCGATGATGTTGAACTTCTCGTTGTTTTGGAAAAGCAAACCGAGCCGGACGAGTTCGCGGCCCACCGCGCCCCACTCGGCGCGGCTGTGCTCCGCACCGATGTTGTAGGTGGACAGCGATTGATGGCCGAACTTGCGGACCTTTTCCGTGTCCGCGCCGGTCAGGACTTCCACAATGTGGTTCATGCCCACGCCGAAGCCGCTCTTTTCGCGGATGCGATAAACGCACGAGAGGAATTTCTGCGCCGCCAGCGTGCCGTCCCAGGTCGCGCGCGGCGAAAGGCAGTTGTCGCACCCGCCGCAGTTGTAAGGTAGGACAGGCGTCTCGCCTGCCCGCGCCGACGAAGTCGGCACAAGATCTGTTTCATGCTGAACGCTCGCGCTGGCGCGCTCGCTGGACAGGCGGGACGCCTGCCCTACGTTCTCCCCAAAATATCCCAACAAAAACTCCCGCCGGCACGTCGCCACCTCCGCGTAATGGACGATCTGCTCCAGTTGCGCACGGTCGATTTCGCGTTCCTTTGGGTCGGGCTTCTCGTCAATGAACCGGCCATACTTGACGCGGTCACCGGGACTGAAGAGCAGCAGACATTCGCTCGGCAGACCGTCGCGACCCGCGCGGCCCGTTTCCTGATAGTAACCCTCGATGTTTTTCGGCAGATCGTAGTGAATGACAAAACGCACGTTGGGTTTGTTGATGCCCATGCCGAACGCGATGGTCGCGCACACCACGCGCACTTCATCGCGGAGAAATGCTTCCTGATTTTTCGTGCGTTCGCCTGCCGTCAAGCCCGCGTGATACGGCGCGGCGGGAACGCCGTCCGCCGTCAGCTTGCTCGCGAGACTCTCCGTCGTCTTGCGCGCCTGGCAGTAAATGATGCCGCTCTCACGCGGCCGGGCGCGGGTGAAGTTGAGAATTTGCTCGTAAGAACCCGACTTCGCCGAGACGCGGTAGGTGAGGTTGGGCCGGTTGAAGCTGGCGACATAGCAACGCGGCTCGCGCAAATGCAGTTGCGTCACGATGTCGCCGCGCACGCGCTCGGTGGCCGTGGCCGTGAGCGCCATCATCGGCACGTCTGGAAACTGCGTACGCAACGTTGAGAGCTGGCGATATTCCGGGCGAAAGTCGTGTCCCCACTCGCTGATGCAATGCGCCTCGTCAATGGCGAACAGGTTGACGTTCCAGCGTTTCAGGTCTTCGAGGAAGCCGGACAACATCAAGCGTTCGGGCGCGACGTAGAGCAACCGAAACTCGCCGTTGTGCAACCCGCGCAAGCGCGGACGCGATTCGCCCGCCGCGAGCGAGGAATTGAGAAACGTCGCCGGCACACCCGCCACTTGGAGCGCGTCCACCTGGTCTTTCATCAGCGCAATCAACGGTGAAATAACAACGGTGAGGCCGGGCCGGGCGAGCGCAGGCAATTGAAAGCACAATGACTTGCCTCCGCCCGTCGGCAGCACGGCAAAGACGTCCTTGTTTGCCAGCGCGTCGTGGATGATCTGTTCCTGCAATGGTCGGAACGAACTGAAGCCGAAGAATTGCTTCAGCAGCGGGTGCAGTTGGTCGGCCTGGGAAATCACGGAGGAATTTGTAGAGCAACGGCGCGGAATTGGGAACGGGAAAGTGGAAGCCATCGGAATCGCCGGGGGACAAAGATTTGATTTGCCGCATTAGCCGCAATCAAAACTTCAGAACGCCAATTGGCATCCCCGCGCGAGCGGGTTATGCTGCTCCAGCGTGAGAGGCGGTCGGCGCGGGTTGGCTCCCGCCAGCGTCATTCTCACAACCAACCCGGGAGGGTATGTATGAATGTGGGAATCGGACTGGATCGTTGTCTGAGCTTCATCAATAGTCAGTTGCAGCCGGCCGACCGGTCGGCGTTGTTCACGGAAAACGGCGCGCGCGGCCACGCGGTGACAATTTCGCGTCAGGCAGGCAGCGGCGCGCTGGTGGTCGCGGAAAAGCTCGCGCAACTGCTGCAAGCCCATTCCCCCAAAGGCGTGCCGCCGTGGACGGTGTTCGACCGCAACCTGATGGAGAAAGTTCTCGAAGATCATCACCTGCCCGGGCGGCTGTCGAAGTTCCTGCCGGAGGACCGCGCCTCGCAACTCCAGGATATCATGGACGATTTGTTCGGGTGGCGTCCGACCTCGGGGACGGTCGTGCAACACACCAGCGAAACCATCCTGCACTTGGCCGAAATGGGGCACGTGATTTTGATCGGCCGCGGCGGCAACGTGATCACGGCGAAACTGCCGAATGTGTTCCACGTCCGCTTGGTCGCGCCGCTCGAGAAGCGGATCGAACATGCGCACCAGTTCTACAAGATGAGCAAAAAGGCGGCGCATAACTTCATCCTGCGCGAAGACGGCGGACGGAAGCGTTACCTGAGTAAATATTTCAACGCCCGGATTGACGATCCCTTGCTCTATCACCTCATCATCAACACGGGGCTGGTTTCCTACGACGAAGCGGCGCGGATGATCGCGGATGCGGTGGTGAACCATTCACCGGCACCGCGGCGTTGATGGGGCGGCGCGCCATTAAAATCTTGGGCGCGCTGCGTGGGTGTGGCTAAATCGGCTCGTGCCAGCCCGACACAAATACCATCTGCCCAACCCGCGACGCGGAAGCGGCGGCGGGTTTTTTCTCCGGGTGTTTGTCCTGCTAATTATCGCCGTGGGAGTTTGGGTGTGGTGGCAGTCCCGCCACCCAAGCGCGCCAGTGCTACAACCCAAACCCGCCGCGCCCGCGACGAACCGGGTGGTTTCTTCGAAGCCGGTGTTCGTGCCGCCACAAACCAACCTCATTGCGCCGCCGAAGACCAGTCCGCCGCCAGTGAAGGTTGTTTCGCCGCAGCCGCAACCACAACCGCCACCCGGAGTTTTTCCGCGTCCAGTGCGCGACGTGTTCGAAGCTCAACTGGCGCTGGCGCGACACGCCATTTCGCCAGGTTCGCTCGACGGCGTCATCGGGTCGCAAACGCGCGCGGCAATCCTGGCGTTTCAGCGAAAGTCCGGCCTGGCCGAGACGCTCGAACTGGACGCGGACACGCGCGCCCGTCTGTTGCTCACCGCGCCGACACTCACCGCTTACACAGTCACGTCGAACGACCTCGCGCGCCTTCAACCGTTGAGCAATACCTGGCTCGGCAAATCGCAACAAACCGCGCTCGACTATGAAACCATTCTCGAACTCGTCGCGGAAAAGGGCCGCGCGTCGCCGAACCTGATTCGACGGCTCAACCCGGCGATTGACTGGACAAACGTCGTCGCCGGTACCGAAGTGCAAATCCCGGATGTGACTTATCCCGAGCCGAGTGAGCGCGCGGGGTTTGCCGTCATCAGCCTCGGCGAGAAAAGGCTCGATGCCTTCGATGCGAACGCGAATTTGCTGGCGCATTTTCCATGCAGCATCGCCGCGCAGGTGGAGAAGCGGCCCGCGGGCGAACTCCGCGTCTCGACCATCGCGCCCAATCCGAACTACACTTTCAACCCGGAAGTGTTTCCGGAATCCGCAGAGGCCCGGCAGTTGAACCGCAAATTGGTTTTGCCGCCCGGTCCGAACAATCCGGTCGGTACGGCGTGGATCAGCCTGGACAAACCAGGCTACGGGATGCATGGCACGCCCAGCCCGGAGCAGGTGGGCCGCACCGAATCGCACGGCTGCTTCCGGTTGGCGAACTGGAACGCGGAATACTTGCTCAAGCTTGTGTGGGTCGGGATGCCGGTGTATGTCGAGCCGTGATGGACCACTGAAATCGAAACCCATGAAACACAGAATTCTCTCCCAAGCCATCCAACTCCTGCCACTGGTTGTCGTTGCTGCCAACCTTCAAACCCACGGCGAATCCTCGCCCGCGTTCCGCAAAGTCGGGGACATCGTCGTTTATCAGGACGACAAGTTCTACAGCGCGTTTCCTTCGATCGTGCGTCGCCTCGATGGCGAACTGCTCGTCGCCTTCCGTCGCGCACCGGAGTGGCGGCGGCTTGGCGAGAAGACTTATTCCCACACCGACCCGAACAGCCAACTCGTGTTCGTGCGCTCGCGCGACGCGGGCAAAACGTGGAGCAAGGAGCCGGAGTTGATTTACGCCCATCCGTTCGGCGGCTCGCAGGACCCGTGCATGGTGCAGTTGCGCGACGGCACGATCGTTTGCACGAGTTACGGCTGGGCGTTGTTAAATCCGGATTACGCCGCGCGGCTGACGGATTCGCTCAAGCATGGCAACTTCGCATTTCTCGGCGGCTACGTGTTGCGCTCAACCGACGCCGGGCATTCCTGGCAGGGACCATTTTTTCCGCCACACGTCGGCGCGGATTCGACGCCGGATATTTTTGGTGAACCGGTCCACGCTTACAACCGCGGCGCCATGTGCCAGGGTAAGGATGGTAAACTTTACTGGGTCGTCGCGGCGAACAGCAGCACGGAGCCGCGGCGCACGGAAACGCATCTGCTGATTTCGTCGGACAAGGCTGAAACCTGGCAATACGCCTGCCCGGTCGCAACCGACCCGAAAGTGAGTTTCAACGAAACCTCGCTTTACAAAACGCCCAAAGGCGATCTGGTGGCTTTCCTGCGCACAGCGGGTTTTGACGACCACACCGTCGTAGCGCGCTCGACCGACCACGGCAAGAGTTTTCAGCCGTGGCAGGACGCGGGCTTTCAAGGTCATCCGCATTATGCGTTGCGCCTGCCGGACAAACGCGTGCTGCTCGTGTATGGGTACCGGCACAAGCCGTTCGGCATTCGCGCGCGTGTGCTCGACGCCGAATGTACGAACTTCGCCACGGCGGAAAAAATCGTTTTGCGCGACGACGGCGGCAATGGAGACCTCGGATATCCTTGGGCCACCATGCTTTCAAAACACCGTGCGTTGGTGGTTTATTACTTCAACCTCGGCGACGGCACGCGGCACATCGCAGGCACAGTTTTGGAAATGGGGCGTTGAAAACCCGAGCCCGTATAGCTCGGTATGCCGGTGTATGTCGAGCCGTGACGATGACCACCGCAACCGAAACTCTTGGTTCTTCGCTGTTTTTTTGCGCGCCAAGCAGCCTTGCCAGCGTCCTGGCTCAACGCATAGCTTGTGGGCGTTGATTCGGACGAGCGCATGGCGACACACGACAAAAAAAGTTTCCTGACAGGCGTGATCGAAGGCTTCTATGGAAAGCCCTGGTCGCAGACCGAGCGCTTTGAATTGTTCGATTGGATGGCTGGTTGGGGATTGAACACCTATCTCTACGCTCCCAAGGACGACTTGAAGCATCGCGCGATCTGGCGCGAGCTTTACTCGGCGGCGGAAGCAGAAACGCTGGGTGACGTGATCCGCGCCTGCAAACAGCGCAGTCTCCGTTTCATCTACGCGCTCAGCCCCGGACTGGACATCCGCTACAGTAACGAGGCTGAACTGGAGCATCTCCGAAAGCGTTTCGAGCAGATGCTCACACTGGGCTGCCAAAATTTCGCGTTGCTCTTCGACGACATTCCCGACCGCATGGCCGCCGAGGACCAGGAACGCTGGGGTTCGTTCGCTTCCGCGCAGTGCCATGTGGCGAACGCCATGTTCCGCTGGACGCGCGAACGCTCGCCGGAAGCACGCTTTCTTTTCTGCCCCACGCCCTATTGCGGTCGAATGGCGGAACGCAAATACGGCGGCGAAGGTTACCTGTCCACCATCGGTCGCGAGCTGTTGCCCGAGATTGACGTGTTCTGGACCGGGCCGGAAATCATCTCGCGGGAAATCCCGGTGACCCATATTCAGGAGCTGCAAGCGACTCTGTGCCGGAAGCCGCTGATTTGGGACAACCTCCACGCCAACGATTATGACGGTCGCCGGTTTTACTGCGGCCCGTACGCCGGGCGACCTCCAGAACTCCGGAGCGAGGTGCGCGGCTTGCTCGTCAATCCGAACAACGAGTTTCCATTGAATTTCGTGCCGCTCCACACGCTGGCGGAGTTTGTCCGCTGCGATGGAACCTGGAACGCCCGCAAAGCCTACCTCTCCGCTATGCGGGAATGGTTGCCGCACTTCGCAACCATCGGCCAACCGGTGACACTGGAGGACCTGGTCCTTTTCGGCGATTGCTACTACTTACCGCACGGGGAAGGTCCGGAGGCGGAGGCGCTCTTCGAACGCGCGCGGAGTTTGCTGGCCAAGAATCCTGCCGAATGGGGCGAAGAAGCCGCAGCCTTCCGACAACAAGCTACACGGTTACGGGAATTCTGTTCCCGGATGACGGAGCTTCGGTATCGTCCGCTGTTCTACGCCCTGAGCCGACGCATCTGGGAGTTGCGCGAAGAACTCGACCTGCTTGATCGCTATGTTGAATTCAAATCCAAACCCGGCCAGGCGGACACCAAGTTCGGCTCTGACTTTCATCTGCCCGACACTTACCGCGGCGGAATGGTGCCGCGCCTCCAGCGGCTCTTGAGGCAGCAGGCCAATGGACTATTCCTTCCTACGCGGGCCGATTCACTTTCCTGAAGGTGAACGTAGCAGGAATAAACCGGCCAGCGCCATCGCGATGCCGGCCAACCGCACCACCGTCACCGATTCCTTGAAAAAGAGAATCCCCGCGACTGCTATTAACGCCGCGCCGCCCGCGAGAATCATCGGCACAGCGGAAAGCGGTCCCCCTTTCTGGAAAAGCACGAAGAAGAGAATTGTCCCAACACCGACGCAGATGCCTGTCAATACCGACCAGAACACACCAGGCGCGGATGCGGTTTGATTCCAGGTTCCGCCGAAACGCAGCCACGCCAGATACAGCAGGATCGTCAGTGCCGCCGTAGCCTCGACGACGAATCCGCCGAGTCCATCGCTGATTTTTTTCAGCGGCGAGTTTTGTGAAGATCTGATGCAATCCATGGAGAATTGCTCCGCCGAGGGCGTAAATAAACCAGGCTGACATAGCTTTTTCTCCTTTCATGTGAGGGACGGATTGTTGGTTGTCATGGCCCCGGGCTTGACCGGTGGCTCCGCAGGCAATGCCCGCTTCTTATCCTTCCTGTGACGTTTCACGTGGAGCATATCCCGGTCACGGCGATTTCAGGTGGCGCGACAACTCCGCCCACGCTTGCATCGTGTCGCGCAGGGATTCCAGGTAGCTCAATTGCACCGCCGCCCAGTCGCGGCGGACGGGCAGAATCTCGGCCAGGCTGATGTCGCCACCGGCGTAGCGTGCTTCGGCGCCTTTCAGAACCGTCTCGGCGCGCGCGAGGATTTCGGTCTTCAACGCGCGGCTGTTCGCCAGCGCGGTGACGAGTTGCAGGTGGGACTCGCGCAGCCGCGTGGTTAATTCGTTTTGGGTCATGCGCGAACGTGCTTCGGCGGCGGCGACCTCCGCGCGAGCTTCGCAAAGACGGCCCTAGTTTCGGTTGAACAGCGGCAACGGAATGTTCAGCCCCAAGTCGAACGTGTTCTCCCGGCTCGCCTGTAAACGACGATACAGCAGGTCCACCTTCACGTCGGGAATCCGCTCGGCTTTCGCCAAGTCAACGCGGGCGTTCCTCGCGCGAACATCGGGTCGGCCAGCGCGATCGTGACGCTGCCTCTATTTTCTATTCTTGATGTCATCTTCGTAGGGCACGTTGTTCGCCTCGGCCCAGCCGATCACGAACTCTTTCATGGCCTTGTCACGATATCCGAACCATTGGTCCTCAATTCCCAGCCGGTAAAGCGTGTCCTTGAAATGGTGGAAAGCGCCGTGGCCCTTGATCGCACGCCAAAGCTCTTCAGCGGCTTTCGCGTCGGGCAATGCCCCGATGAATCGCTCCATGTGACGGTATTCGTTGAACTCAAACTTGCCCGGCGGATCAATGAAGCGGTCGCCGCTGTGGTTTACAATCGCCCGCGCCGTTTCGACTTCTTCCTTCTGCCAGTCAGTCAGGCTCGTCAACGCTTCCTCCTCGCCCTCTTCCACGGCGCTCAGGATACCGTCCGCCACG
>CAYIOH010000007.1:0-23236 GCA_964364975.1 uncultured Bifidobacteriaceae bacterium | reverse complement strand
GGCCCGCGCGGATGAAGCCTTTGGCCAGCGCGGTGGCCATTTTGCCGGTGCCGAGAAATCCAATGGTGAGCTTCGCAGGCATGGCGGATTTGTAGCAATTCAGCGCCCCCGGCGAAAGCGAAAACGGTGCGCACAGAGTGACGCGCCCTGCCACGCACGAAAAACGGTTTATACTTTCGCCGTAAACTTGATTTCCTTGACCTCGATGTTCCCCGATTTCACGTCAAGGAACGGCTTGCCCCTTTTCACGCCGACAAGGCCGTAGCTGGTGGCCGTGGAGATGAAGCTGCGGAAGTCGCCTCGTACGCCTGGCTGGAGGTAAAGAATTTTTTCCACCGCATCGTAACGCGCGCCGCTCAAGCCTTGCAACAGCGCATAGCTCGACATCGCCCGCGCATACCAGTGGCCGCACTCGTATTCATTGAACGGATTACGCACGCGACCGTCGTAGCGATCACGCGCCACACGCACGATCTCCAGTCCCTCGTCTGCCAAGCCCATCAACATCATGTGCGCTGCCACCTGGTATTCAATGCCGGTCCAGACTTCGTTGGAATAAACGAATGGCAGTGAAAGCTCGCCGCCCTTGGGCCAGGTGCAGAGAAGCAAACCACCCTCCGCCCCGCAGGCGTAGCCGGGTCTTTGCGGATTCGGATGTGCCGTGAGGTCGTGCTTCAGGTTGTATTTGTGGATGGCTTTTGCGTGGCTTGCGATTTTCTTCGCGTCCACCACCTGTCCCACCCCGCAGACCAGCGCCAGCCACGAGCCGAGCACTCCATCGGACAGGCAGCCGCGGCCGTATTGGTACTTCGGACCTTCCTTTTCGAGGAGCGCCGCGGCTTCCGGTGAGTAACCGCCCTGAGCTTCGAGCGGGCTTTTTGCACGCAGGCCCTTCCACTGGACCTTCTGGATGAAGTACTCGCCATCGAACAACTCACTTTCCATCCGGTGCAAGCCCTTTTCGAGAAGCTCGGCGTAAAGCGGCACTTCGTCGCCGAGCGCGCGGCCCATGAGCGTGGCGGCCTTCAACGCGCCGAGGTAGAAACTCGTGCACATGCCGTCCGGCCCCCAAAACTCGATGTCGTAAGTATTGTGATGCGGTTCTTCGAGCCAGCCCTTGTGGCCGGGATCCCACAGTTCGATGCAGTAGTTCAAACTGGCCTTGACCTTGGGCCACAGACCGCGCAGCCACTCGGTGTCGCCGCTGATGCGCCACTCGCGATGGACCTTCATGATGCCGCCAAGCTGGCCGTCGCTGGCCGCGTGGAAATCATGCGCCACGGGCCGGATGGGCAGCGAACTGCGAAACTGCTGGTGGCCACGCTCGTCCTGCGACGGGCCGAACTCCGTCTCGCGCAACGTTCGCTCCAACGCCGGGAACAAGTGCGGAATCGCCTGGGCATAATTCCAGACATGCGTGCACGAGCCGTGGCAGCACCCGCCACCATCCGAACAGCCTTCCCAGCCCCAGAACCGTCCGTCCGCCTGCCGCATCACGGTGGGCGATTTGAGAATCGTCAGGTTCGCCGCCACCGCTTCGATGACTTCTGGCGGCAAGGTGGAATCGTGGAAGCAATCGCTGAATCGCTGCGAGTTCGCGCGCAACTCGGCGTAACGCTCGCGCCAATAGTCGGTGACTTCGCTGGCGTTTTTGAACCGCTCGGCGTACCACGGCCTGTACTTATCATGGCTTCTCTCCTCGCCGGGTTTCAACTCCGGATTCTTGCCGCTCCGCAAATTGGTCTGCCCGACATGCCACGCAAACCGCAGCACCATGGTCTTCGACGCGCGCGGCCCCAGCGTGAACGGGACGAACAGCGTCGCACCAGACGAGGCGTCGCCTTCCGTCAACGGCGCGCGCTCGACGCATTGGCCAGCGGCGATCTCTTTCCACGCCATCGTCAGCGGATCCCACCAGCCGCCGCGAAACCAGGCGTGATTCACCTTCACCGCCGGATCATCCACCGTGGCGGTGAACGCGCCTTCCTCCCAACCGCGTTCCTTTGGCGCGACGCAGGTGAGCGTGAACCCAGCCGGCGCCGCCTTCACCGCGTTGGTGTTCCGGCCAAGCGCCATGAAGTTTTTTGCGCTCCAGGAAAACACCGCCTCGCGCGCCTTGCCCGTGCGATTCGTGAACCGATATTCCAGCGCGGCGACCGGCAGGCTGGCGTTATCGGCATCGCCCGGCTCGAAAGGACTCCAGCCTGTAATCTCGACGGCGAGTGGCACGTCCTTGTCCGCGAGTGAAACGGTGGCGAATGGAAACCGCACGCGGAAGGTTGCCTCGCGGAAACGCGGCAAGCCGAACGCCGTGCCCGACGCGCCATTGCCGCTGCCGGGCTGGCCGAACTTCTTCCAATCCGGCACCGGCCCTTCCAGCACGCGGGCGACGTTCGGTTCGCCCTTCACGCACAACGCGCCAAACGTCACCGGCTCGTTGAACACTTCCGGCTGGTTGCGCAGCGAGAAATGCGAGAGCGCGCCGCTGCCTTCGAGACAAATCATGCCCGCGCCCATGCCGCCCATCGGGAACGCGACGCGGCTGAGTCGCGCGCCGGAATACTCGCCGTTGTATTTCGATTTGCCGCGCGCCTTCGCCGGCTTCATGCTGCTGTACGATTCGATTGCGGCGGCGGTTGGTGTAGCGCTCAAGCTGGCAGCGCCAAGGGCGCCGAGGCTCGTGGCAGAAACCTTCAAGAAATCCCGTCGTTTCATGGTGGAAGTGTTCAATTGGGTTCGAGTCCTGATTGATGGACCGTTGACCGATCTGGTCTCGCTCTTTTACGGGCTACGGCCGTTGCAAGGCAAGCGGCAAAACACCGCGGATAAACAACTGTTCAGGAGTGATGTTGGTTCAGCCGCTCCAACTCCAAAGCCCAACTTCGGCAAAGCCACAGCGGAACAAATCCGAATACCCCGAACGAACAATCAATCAACCGCCACCAGAAAGGAATCCCACGCATTGCGCCAAACACCAGCGCATAAGGAATCACCAGCGCGCACGCGATAAGGCCGAAATCAAACAGCCAGCGATTGCGCACCGGGTCGCGCAATACGCCCACGAACGCGATGGCGATGACAAAATGCCCAAACGCCAACCAGTCCGTGCCGTAGAAAAGAAGAGGGTGCTTTGCGTTCACCTCTTGCAGCGCTTCACGCGCTGTGAGCAGCCACCGCGCAAGTTCGAAGTTTGCTGTTGCACTGGTCTGCGCAGAGACACCGAACCAATTCGTGAGATGATCAAGCTCCCATTCCAGCGGAATAGCCGTCGCTCCGCTCAATACGAGGCCGATGATGAAAAACCATGTCAGCAGCTTAATTCGACGGCGGAGAGTTTGTTCGTGATTCATGAGAGGCCGTTTCAATTTGTCCCTTTTGCTGACACCTGGGAAAAAGTTGAGCGCAGGCTAAAAGAAGCATCGCAATGAGCGGCTTGCCACAGAACAGGCAGACGATGCAAGCCATCGACAGGCTGCCCCAGATTCCAAACTGCACATTGGGTTGGGAGACAGGCTTGGAGACATAATGTTTCTGCCAATAACGGAGCGATCGGATTGGACTAACCAGCAGAGTCAGCCCGATTCCAAGTTGTAATGCCAGAAAGATGAGGACGAACCTCGGAATTGAACCGCCGGTCTTGATAGGAACACCTTCCCCCGGCAGACGTGTGAGATTAAAGAGAATGCCGGCTTCGCCGAGGTAGGGAGCGTCAGCGGCGTTGGAAAGCAATCTAGGGAACAGCCGCGTGCCGTTCGGAAGGGGCCATGAGGTGACCAACATTTCAGCGGTGAGCGGATAGGCATGTTCAAAGTGTCCGTTGGCACGCGCAGCTCCCACACCAAAAGCACAGGCAGCGCACCCAAAACCTCCCAAAACCGGCCCGGCATCTACATCGATATACCAATTGTTGCCGGATAAATCTTTCGGGAATTCGCGGAATCCAGCACAGGTCCAGCTTTCTTGCCAGAAATGTTGCGAGTAAAGGTCATACCATTTTCGCGCCTGTTCCGGCCAGATGTCCGGGGAGAACAGCGAGACATAGGAATTGCCACAGCCTCGAGATGGACTGGCCGGTCTTCCTGACGCGGCATTGGCGGCGTATGGAACCAGTCCTCGGGAATCCAACGCCTCATTTTGAAACCCGCGAATCGCACGGTTAACGAAGGCCGAATGATCGGTGCCGAGAACCTTGTCCGCCTTGTGAATCATGGCGATCGCGGTCAGCACGTCGCCCGGATAACACTCACTAGGATAATCATCAAGCAAACCGCGTCGGCTGGCGTCAAGTTCAGCGGACAAACTGTCAGTTTGTTCTTTTAGTAAAGGCAGATAATGTTTCTCTCCGGTGAGTCGGGCATGGCTAGTGAGCGCAGAAATGACGAGCATCCGGAAAAAAACATTTTCGGTTTTAAGATAATTTTCACCCCAATGGATTTTGACCCAGTTCGCCTGTGTGGGGTCAATGACCAAGCTTGTTGCGGCTTCGATTGCGCCTTTTGCATAAACATTGGGTGCCATCACGCTGGCGGAGTGATCTTTTTCCCAGGCGTCTTGGAGCGACTCCGTTGCCCAGAGATAAAAGACCGACCCGAACAACGGCCATTCAGTTCCAGAAATATTGCTGGTAGAAAGTTCGGCCGCGCGTTTTGAGTCGAGCCGTTCGCTGGCCCATTCCTCAAGTCTGGGTGACAAGGTCTGATGAAGCTTCCACGCTGATTGGGGTATGCCAGCAGAGCGGATATTCGGATCCGACAAATCGCGAACGACGGTGATCCCAGGTATTAAGAAAAAGAACAATGAAATCAGAACCATGACGGCGGCGTTAAAATATCGGCAGATACTGATTAGAATACATGCCGGTTTTGATTTGGTTGGCAACAGCAGTGCAGTCAAACCTGCAAGAAAGTGCTTTAACTTGCTCATGCCCGGATTCTTTTATTGGTTTCTAAGTGAACAGCAACCGCCGTAACGCTTCAAACACAGTCTCAAAAAAACTGCCGCGAAAATATTCCCGCCCAATGAACCGCACTGGCCCGGCGGGGTCCCAGATGAACGGGCGCAACACCCAGCAAATCTGGCTGCCGAGCAACAGATTCGTTGCGAGCCACGCGACCAGCACCTTGCTGCCGACGCGCGCGCTGCCCGCCCACTCGCGCAGCAGCGGCCACAACCGCGCGCAACCCGTCACCCCGGCGATGGCGACGATAAACGCCAGCGTCAGTTGCAAAAAACCGTATTCGGGCGAGGACAGCCGGGTTGCAGTGTTGAGCGGCGGCGTATTCCAGACGAGAAACAACGCCACCGGACTGAGCGCGCCCAAGAGGATCGCCGTTACCGCAAAGCCGAACAGCACCAGTACGAACGATTGCCGCAGCGTCACGTTCAAACCGAGCAGCGGTGCGAGCATGCTGTTAAGCAGACCGTTGCCCAGAGTGGTCAGCAGCATCGCCAATGGCAGTTTGATGCCGGTGTAAAGCGCCTGCAACGGCTCGCGCCAACTGCCTATTGCCGCGCCGTAAAGTCCCGCACCGACCACGATGGCCGTGACACAAAACCAGGCGAGGCTCGCGGTGCGCTGGACAATCCAGTCCCGGATTGTCTGAACTTCAGCCCGCAGGAGCGCCCCCATGGAATTTGGGTTTTCGTCCCGAGGGGTCATGTGCTGGCGGAACTTCTAAAATTCTTGGGCTGATGGGTCATTCAATCCCACGCCGATAGTGGGTGTTTCCCGAGTCCAAAGAATCATACCAGTGAGTCAGGAAAAATTTCTTCTCTTCCGGCATGAACGTGTCCGACCGACCGATGATGGGCCGCAGCGCGGTGGTCATTTGCAACACGACCAGCATAAAGATGATAATCCATGTGTTCAGCCCCGCGTTCGACCGCGCGTTTGAATGCGAGAAAGCCGCGTTCAGAAATCGCAGGCCGAAAAGCGTCGAGATGAACCAGAACAATAGGTGCAGCGCGCCCATCCAGCACAATGAGTTCGAGGACTCCGAAAACAACCACGCCACCGGCACAAAGCCGATCAGGAGCAGGGTCATCAACATCAGCAGGCCCGAAACCATCCCGGCGATTTCCACGAGCCGCGCCTGCGAACCGCTCAGACACGCGAAAATGTAAAGGCTCGGCAGGCAGATGACGGAGGAAATCAGCAGGCCGCCGGCGATTTTCACCGGCGCGGCCCACCATTGTTCGTGGCCCGAAAAGGAGCCGACGATGACGCCGTAAATCAAACTGCATACGACCGCGATGAACAGCATTGCGGCGATTAATTTGCCCGCGCCCGGCTGGCGCAGTTGGAACATCACGCGCCGCGGTTGGCGCAGGATGGATTCGATGGCCGCAGGGACGCCGCGAATGGGCTGCCGGTCTTCCGGATTTTCGCCAAGCGGTCGCGGGCCGTACGTTGGCGGCGGCGATGTCGGTGGGATTTGCGGGGGCACTTGCGGTGGGGTTGGATTGGTTTCGTTCATAGGTCAGCGGGTTTGATGGTTGGTTCAGTCAAATTGGAGCAGTTGGAGTAGTGTATGGAACACGTCCTCGTAAAAGTTTCCCTGGAACGCCGTGTCGCGGAGAAACACGACCGGCAATTGCGGCGAGCCGATCAGCGGTCGCGCAATCCACACGAGCTGGCTGCCGAGAAAAAGATTCACCGCCAGCCACGCGAACAACACCCGCCAAGCGACGGCTTTGCTGCCGCCAAGTTGCTTCAGGAGTTGAAACAGCCGCACGTTGCCCGCAACGCCCGCAAAGGCGATCACCAGCACGTGCGCGAGTTTGATGAAGCCGTAGGGGAGGGAGGCCCTCACATCCAACGTCATCTGTGGTGCGTTCCAGACCGTGAACGCCAGCAGCGGACTGAACGCGCCGAGGATCGCCGACGTGATCGCAAAGCTCATCAGCACCGCGAGCAATGATTGGCGGAACGTGATATTCAATCCAAGCAGTGGCGCGAGCATGGCATTGAGCAGTGCGTTGCCGAGCGTGACGAGCACCATGATGAGTGGCAGTTTGATGGCGACGTAAAGCGCCTGCCACGGATCACGCCACCAACCCATTGCCGCGCCGTAGCACCCAGCGCCCGTGATGATGACTGCGACGTGAAATGCAAATCGCCGCGACTCGAACTGCGCCGCCCATCGTCCGAGCGCGTCCGGCTCGCCGCGCAGCAGCGTGCCGAGTTCGTGCGGGTTTGAGATGTTTGCCTGGGCTTGCACAGAGGTTTAGCTCGCTTCAACCGGTTGAAATTGCAGCGCACGTTGCGTCCAAAGTTCGCGCGCCAATCGAAACACCGGCGCGGCCATCAGCGCGAGCGCGACGCAGAACATCGGCCAGTTGAAGCGCGCAGGCAACACGTTGCAAATTACCTCCACGCCTTGGTCCGCGACGCGAAGCGTGTCCGCCATAAAGACGTAAAGTGCCAGCGCAATGCCGATGGAATTGAGAACCCACACGCGCCAATTGGACAGCAGTGGGGCGGGTGCTCGTTCAAACTGGCTCGCGAGCGTTCCCCACAAAATCATCAACAGTGCAATCGAAACCGGCGCGAGCACCGGCCCCCACCACGGCAACGGCAGCAGGAAAAGGATGTCCCAATCCAGCAACGAGTTCGGCCAGCCGCACATGATCTTCAGGAACACGTAGTAAAACACGTCCCACACGCCGAACGCTATGGCCGAGTAACCAAGCCGTGCGCGCCAGTTCCGGCCCGCCAGCGCACCCACGGTGAACAGCATGACCAGTGTAGCGAACTCACGCGCCAATTCCACCGACCCCAACCCACCAATGAGCAGCAGTGGATTTGATTGATAGGGTTCGATGCGATCCACCATCGTCCGCAGGTAATATACCACCGCCGACTCGACCCACGCCATGGCAATGGCAAAGATCACCACGACGAGCCAGCGGGTAAGGTTGGTTGGATTTGGTTTCATGCGGTTGACGTAGAGGTTGAGCGAGAGCGTGTCAGTGCCAGGCCGGGATACCGATCCATGCCGTGGGCGAAGGGGCGCGACCACCCTCTGGAGAGGCTGGCGCTGGCACTCGCGCCAGAGGCATTCGGACGACAAACAGGTTTGTCTCCTTGCCTGCCTGCACAATTTCAAAGCGTTTCAAAGTGTCGTTGTAAACAAGGCGTATGTTGTTATCTCGCTCAAAACCAGTGAAACCCAATTGGTCGGGAAGCGTTGTGAGTTCCAGCGGTTTAGCGTGCGTCTTCCATGAACCCGGCTCAGGGCCGCTGAATTCCTGCTCTTGGCTGACATAGCGGTCGCCGTCCCTGCGGATCTGAATCCTCACTACGGGAAACCACAAAGGTTGGTACCAGCCAACAAAATCGTCATTCGTGCGCGGGCGTCGAGCTTTAATATTCAGCAGCCCTTTCGGCCTGTTGATCCGCGTCATCGGTTCCTTTTCCCCGACACCATACCGGCCATCCGAGAAGTTGCTCGCGAGTGAGTCCATGACAGCCAGGTAATACGTTCCCGATGGGGCATCCCATCCGATCTTTGTGCCGGTCATGCTGCGGGGCGTGAGCGCCCATTCAAGACCTTCAGGACATTCTTTCAATGGAACTTCGCCGCCGCGGCAAACCGAGTAGTAGACTCCGTCTCGCTTGAAAATCGGGATGAGCGTGTCCTCGCCAGAAATGACTTCCTTTTTGTCACCGCGTCCCGGCAGCTTGAACCAGCCCAGCAGATGGTCGCGGTTGCCAACTTGGGAGCGCTCGGGCGGTTTCCCGCAGCCCGCCAGCGTCAACAGCGAAGCCACTGCGGCTACAGTCCACCATCGGGTAAAATTGGTTTGATTTGCTCTCATACATTGGATGGTTGGCCCTGGTCTCTCGCGTACCAATCAATATTTCGTGTGAGATAGATGACGACGGCGAGGACAGCGAACAAACCGGCGGTGCCGAACAGCAACGAGTAATCCTGAAGTTGCAACGCGACGTAGAGGAATCCGTAAATGGCCGCAAGTAATCCAACGATGATGAACGTCCGTTTGCCGCTCTTGAGCACCTTTACGCTGTAAAACCAGATGAGCAGCGTAGTCACGGCGGCGGCGGCCAGGTAGGAAAGCCCGAAGGAGACGAACTCTGAAAGTGACAGTAGCCCGAGATAGAACAAACAGAACGCCGCGCCGACCAACGCGTATTGAAACGGATGAATCCTGAGCGAAGACAGAACCTCGAACAGGAAGAACGCCGCAAACACCAGCACTAGGAAAAGCACGCCATACTTGATCGCCCGCTCGACATTGCGGTAGGCATCAATGCCTGAGAGGAAGTTCACGCCGAATAGCGAGCTTGCTGCCGAAGTCGGGCTCAGTCCGGCCGAGGCGTCCTGATCGGTCCACTGTTGAGCGTAATTGCGCCCGTAGTGGGTAACGTTCCAAGCAGCCTCGAAACCCTCATGCGTGACTTTGCGCTCGGACGGCAAAAACGCGCCCCGAAAACTTGGGTCGGGCCAGGGCGAGGAAAGTTTTACTTTATTCTGCGCCCCGACGGGCGCAAAACTGATCCCGCCGCTTCCGTTCAGCGTCAACTCCAACTGCCACGGAAGCGTTCCCAGGCATTGCCTCAAGCCGCTTACCCTGGCAAACACGCCCGAGGGAAAATCCTTCAGCTTGCTTCCTGGAGAGAGGGGAAGACTGTTCGTTCCCCACCGTATTTGCAGGGTTTCTTTCACACCGCGCAGGTCCGGGATGGCGAAGGTGACAAGCGCATCGTCCCACAAGACGTTCTCCTCCTCAATCCTCAAGCTGGTGAAATCGGGCCGGATGAATTGTCCGGAGAGCGCGAGCCTTCCGGTGTACACAACGGCCTGGTAGATTCCGCGCCGCAATCGTGTGGGTTTGATGTCGCCGTCAATCGCAAGCGTCGAGGGCAGAAAGTACGCATTGGCCACGGCGGTTTCCACCACCTCCGCTTTTTCGATTTTGCCGCCGGACGCCGGCTGTTCTTTCCACGACTTGAATGAATACCGATACGGCACGATCAGGACGGGGCCGATAATGGTTTGTTCTCTTCCCCAGCTCGACATGATCTCGGCCACAGCTTCGTTCCGTCTGTCCAATCGTTCCCGTAACACGGAGTGAATCATCCCGAGCGGAATCAGCAGCAGCAGGATCAGCAGGGTCACGCCTGCCATCTTGAAGAGGGTGGCGCATCGTTTCAGGAACGCCGATATGGAAGGTATGCGGGGAATGTTCAGTTCGTTCATGGTTTCTCGTTGGGTTGCTGGTTGATTGGAAATCTTCCTCAGGCGACATGGAGTTTGAGACTTGGTTGCGGTTGCGATAATTCCTGGCTGACAGCGAGTCGGTGAATGTGGCGTTCCACCTCGTCAATCACTTTATCGGGCGTCGAAGTCCCCGCGGTCATCCCGACGGTCTGCACGCCGCCGAACCACTCCGGGCGCAAATCCATGGCCGTCTGCACGAGATGCACGCGGGCACAATAGCGGCTGCAAGTCTCAACCAGTTCGCGCGTATTGTTGCTGTGCGCGCCGCCGATGACGATGACCACGTCACATTGCTGTGCGAGATCAGCCGCGGCGTGCTGCCGCTGTTTCGTCGGCTGGCAAACGGTATCCATGAATCGGACTTCGGAATTCAGAAAGCGGCGGCGAATCAAACCGACGAGGTGACGAACTTTGTCAATTGGCTGCGTCGTTTGCGCCGCGATGCCGAAGCGCGGGCGTTCCGAGAGTTGCCGTGCGTCGTCTTCGCTCAAGATCACATCGAACTCCGCCAGGTCCTCGGTCAAACCGCGCACTTCCACGTGGTCGCGTTTGCCGATGATGATGGGATGAAAACCCTCCCGCACGAGCTTCGCGACCGCGCGATGCGCAACGGCAACAAGCGGACAGGTTGCTTCGAGCACGTGCAAGCCGCGTTCGCGCACGGCGACGAGCCGGCGCTCCGACGCGCCGTGCGCGGTGATCATCACGGTTTCCGTCCCGACCGCCTTGGCATCATTCTGAAATTCAATTCCGCGCGCGCGAAGTTCGGCCAGCACGGTTTCGTTGTGGACCAGGTCGCCAAGAATCGTCAGCGGGCGGGCTTGGGCCTGTTCCAGCGCCAGCGCGATGGCGTCGCGTACGCCGAAGCACATGCCTAAATGTTCTGCGCGGAGGATTTTCATGTGCTGCTGGTCGTGGCGCAGGCTGGCAACCTGCTGTGTCGCCGATTGGTAATCGGCTGGCGGACGACTCGCGGGTTGCCAACCTGCGATACGGCAGACTGCCAGTCTGCGCTACGATCTGGACGTTGATGCGATTTCACTTTGTATTGCAAAGTAAAAGACCATGCGGGTTCAGACTTGTTCAAAAGATTATTCATTTAGGCCGGTTTTGCTGGACGACCTGCTCCAGCAAATTGATGTAACCGGTGAAGGCTTTTTTGCCCGCAGCGGTCAGCGAACAGGTCGTGAGTGGACGGTTGTTCTCGTAAGATTTGGCGAGGGAGACGTAGCCGGCTTCCTGTAGTGTACGCATGTGCGAAGTCAGGTTGCCGTCGGTCATTTCGAGCGCGTCGCGCAATTCGGTGAACGATAACTCAGGCGAAGCGGCGAGCATGGACATGATTGCCAGCCGCCCTTTCTCGTGGATCACACGATCGAGCTGGAGGAATGGTTCCGGGTTCACGCCACATTCTTTCGCTTCTCGGTGAAGTAAAGGTAAATGCCGTAGGCTAGGTGCAGCAGGCCGAAACCCAATCCCATTGCTCCGTGGGCGGCACAGCGCAAGGAGACAAGGCGGGCGAATGGGTCCAGGATGGCCAGCACAATGGCGCCTGCGGCGATCATCCCCCAGCCGAAAAGCTTCATCCCGCGCGGCATGAAAAACCCCGCGGCATGGATGGCACAGCCGTAAAGCATCATCCAGACGGGCAGCACCAGAACGCCCACGTCCCCCCAGCCCGACAGCGCGGCCCAGACACCCAACAACAAACCGACGATCAGCGGCGGCGACAACGCCTGAGCGACCCGGCGCGTCGGTGGCGACCAGAACGGTTCCGAGTCCTTAAGTGCCTGGCGTCGGGCAAGCAGGAAAGCAACGAACACCGCTCCCAAGCCCACGCTCATCCAAAACAGCAGGAACGCGCGGTCCGTCCCAACGCCAGCTAGGATGGCCCCGAGCGCGGCAAGAATTCCGATCATGCCGGTTACGATCATGATGGGTGCGAGCGCGCGGCGATACAGCGCGGAACGCTCCATCAATATGCGGATAGTTTGCAGATGCTCGGCGGCTTGATTCGTTTCCATGACCAGACTTTGCAATACAAAGTCCATCTTGGCAAGCAAATTCTTGTTGAAGTTCAGGCTTTAGCCGGTCGTTGGGATCAAGCCGGGCTACAGTCTGAGGGCAAACTGAAGCTTGAACTCCAACTTAAACCGACACCGACACCGGCTCGAACGGTTCGATCAGGATTTTTCCGAGGACTTTCCGTGAACGGAGCTTCGCAAACGCGGCGGGAACTTGTTCGAGGGGAAAGATGGAATCAATCACCGGCTTGAGTTTTCCGGCGGCGGCCCATTCGAGCGTGGTTTGCAGGTCCGCCTGGTTGCGGCCGTAGCTGCCGATGAGTCGTTGTTGTTTCACGAAGAATGGCCACAGATTCAACTTCACTTCCCGTCCAGCGGTTGCGCCGCAGGTCACAATTGTCCCGCCGCGCGCCAGGCAGTCCAGGCATTTCAGCAGGACTTCGCCGCCGACATGCTCAACGACCAAATCCACGCCGCGTCTGCCCGTGAGCTTGCGGACTTCGGCGGGCCAGTCAGGCTTGTTGGAGTCCACGACGAATTCAGCACCGAGATTATGGGCGAGAGTTTGTTTCGCGGACGTGGAGGCGGTGCTGATGACGCGCGCACCAAGTCGCTTCGCAATTTGAATCGCCGCCGAGCCGACGCCGCTCGCACCGCCCATGACGAGCACCCAATCGTCCCGCCGCACCTGCGCGCGGCTGGTGAGCATGTGCATGGCGGTGCTGCCGGCGAGCGTGAGCGCGGCGGACGTGTCGAAGTCCACACCCGGAGGCAGACGAACCAGTGCGCGCGCGGGCACGACGACCTTCTCGGCGAACCCACCGTCACGCTGCACGCCGAGAATTTTGCTTCGAAGGCACATGGATTCGTCGCCGCGCCGGCAATAATCGCACTCGCCACAATAGATGTTCGATTGAACGGCCACGGCATCGCCGGGTTTCCACGAACTCACGTTCGTGGCTGCCGCCAAGACCCGGCCCGCGATCTCGCCACCGGGCGTGCGCGGGAGATGGAGCGGGATGGGCAGGCTGGCTTCTTCGAGCCAGAGGTCCAGGCGGTTCAGGCCGCACGCCCGCACTTGCACGACAACTTCGCCCGGCCCGGGTTGCGGTTCGGGTAAGTCGCGCAACTCAAATATTCCCGGCGCGCCGTGGGCGATGAGCTGGATGGTTTTCATGCAGGCAATCTAGCGCAGAGACATGACGCGACAAGCCCAACCCAACCGCTGCCGCGCGGAATCCCGCCAACGGATGCCAGTAATCCGCTGGCACTTTTCATCCATTGGCAGGCTGGAAAATCGCGTTGTTTTCCAGTTTTGAAAGAAGCTCAACCGGCAATCGTTCAATGCTTCTACGTTCCTCGCGGCGGCGACACATAAAACCCCTCGCGGCGTAACCGCTCCACGATCATGTCCACCGTGCGCTCAACGGCGCCGAGGTTTTCGCGCACGACCTTGACGGCGTTGCGTCCGAGTTGGTCGCGTCGCGCGGCATCGGAAAGCAACTGCGCCACCGCGGATTCCAGTTCTGCCGCGTTGCGCACCTGCACGGCGGCGTCCTGCGCAACAAAGCTCCGCACCGCGTCGGAGAAGTTTTGCATGTTCGGCCCGAAGACCATGGCCTTGCCCAGCGCGCCGGGTTCGATGGGATTTTGCCCGCCTTCCGCCGTGAGGCTTTTGCCTACGAAAATGACCGTGGCCTGCTCATAAAAATATTTCAGTTCGCCGGTGGTGTTCACCAGCAGGCAATCCAGTTCGCCGTCATTGTGCCGAATGTTCGCGGAAAGTTCGCTGCGATAGGCGAAGCGGAGGCCGCGCGCTTCGAGTTCGCGGCCAACCTTGTGGCTGCGCTCGAAATGGCGCGGCACCAGCACAAGGAACAAATCCGGGAAACGCGGGCGCAGGCGCAGGTAAATGTCGGCGAGAATCGCCTCCTCGCCGGCGTGCGTGCTGCCACCGACGAGCAGTTGCGCGCCGGGCCGCACGCCAATTTGACGCAGCATGGCAGGGACATCGAGCAAACGGCGTTCGTCGGGCCTGGCCGCGTCGAATTTCAAACTGCCGACCACACGCACGGTTTCAGCGCGACAACCCAACTCCCGCAGTTTGGCGGCGTCAGCATCGTTTTGCGCGCCCACACCGGTGAACGATGCAAACAACGGGCGGAACAAGAAACCAAACCGACGGTAGCCACGATACGAGCGGTCGGACAATCGCGCGTTGATGAGGAAAAGTGGGACATTCTGGTTGTTGGCGCGCCAGATGAAGTTGGGCCAGATTTCCGCCTCGACCAGCACGATAGCCTCTGGCCTGATTGTGGCGATCGCGCGCACGACGAATTTCCGGCGGTCAATCGGGTAATAGATCTTGCTGACCTGCTTGGGCAGTTTCTTGCGCAACTCGCCCATGCCGGTGGTCGTGGTGGTGGAGACGACGATTTTGGCGTTTGGCAGGCGCGATTCGAGCGAGCAGACGAGTTGCGCGCAGAGGTTGACCTCGCCGACGCTCACGGCGTGCAGCCAAATTACCCGACGGTTCGTGAGGGCTTGCTTGAGCCGGGGCTCATGCCGGCCGAAGCGCTGCCGAAAGCCTTCCCGCCAGTTCCCGCGCCGCCACATCCGCCAGAAGTAGTATGGCGAGGACAGCACGAAAAAAAACGTGAACAGTATGTTGTAAAGTGTTCGCACCTCAGGATTTCGTCCGGTGACTGCCATTGACTCTTCCGTAAATGGGCGCTCCCTGCAAAACAAATGTGATTGTGGGCGAGGCTAATTTCAGCCGGGTGGCCGGCGATTCGGTCTCAAGCCAGAGCCTCGCGGCACTATCTTGGGGGGTGACCATGCTGGAACGGGGCGGTAAAATCCGCCATGAGAATTTGGATTGTTTTCGGGCGGCTTTCCATGAAACTGGCTCAGCCATGAACACCAGTCGGCTTGACGTCAAGAAGACCTATAAACTCTACATCGGCGGAAGCTTCGTGCGCAGCGAGAGCGGGCGCTACCTCCCCGCCAAGTCCGCGACCGGCGCGCACCTCGACAACGTCTGTCACGCGTCGCGCAAAGATTTCCGTGATGCCGTGGTCGCCGCGCGCGCGGCAGCGGAGGGTTGGGCGAAAAAATCCGCCTACCTGCGCGGACAAATTCTTTACCGCGCCGCCGAGATGTTGCAAAATCGCGCGGGCGAACTCGTGGCCGAAGTCGCGCGCTCGACCGGCGTGCGGCCGGCAACGGCCAGACGCGAAGTGACGCTGGCGATTGACCGCTTGGTGCATTTCGCCGGTTGGACGGACAAGTATTCGCAGGTTTTCGGCAGCGTGAATCCGGTGGCGTCGTCGCATTTCAATTTCACCACGCCGGAACCGACGGGCGTGGTCGTGGTGCTCGCGCCGGATGAACCGTCACTGCTGCCGCTGGTGTCGCTGGTTGCGCCGGTGATTTTGAGCGGCAATGCGGTGATTGTCGTAGCGTCGGAGCGGCATCCGTTGCCGGCGGCAACGTTCGCGGAAATTCTGGCCACGAGCGATCTGCCTGGCGGGGTGGTGAATCTTCTGACCGGCAAACGCAGTGAACTCGCGCCGCACATCGCCTCGCACATGGACGTGAACGCGATTGTGGCCGGCACGGGTGACGCCCAGTTGAGCGCCAAGCTGCAAGGTGGCACGGCCATCAACCTGAAACGTTACGCAAAGCGCGCGCTCACGCCCGCAGAGTGGTTCGCGTCGAAAGCCGAAGACCCGTATTGGATTCTCGACACGGTGGAGCTCAAGACGGCTTGGCATCCGATTGGGTTGTGATACCGTCGCCGCGTGACAGGCGCGATTTTGAACGCGGCGGGCATTGTGGCCGGCGGCCTCTTCGGACTGACGCGCCGCACGCCATTGGCGCCACAGACGCAAGCCTTCTTCAAACTCGCGCTCGGCGTGTTCACCATTTTCTACGGACTGCGGCTCGCCTGGCTGAGTATCGGCGGCAATTTCCAGAACGTGCTCAAGCAAATCGCCATTGCTTTTCTGGCGGTGATGCTTGGCAAGCTTGCGGGCCAACTGCTCCATCTCCAAAAAGTTTCCAATTGCCTGGGCCAATACGCGCGCGAGCTCATCGAGCGGACCAAGCCGGACGACCCGCGGCGATTCACAAACGGATTGAATGCCTGCGCGATTTTGTTTTGCGCGTCGCCTCTGGGGATTCTCGGCGCGGTGCAGGATGGTTTGCCCGGACAACCGGACGGCGTGGGTTATTTTTATCCGCTCGCGGTCAAGGGTGTGATGGACGGGCTGGCGATGATGAGTTTCGTGACGCTGTTCGGCTGGGGCGGGATGCTGGCGGCGCTGCCGGTGTTCGTGCTGCAAGGCTCGGTGACGCTCGCATGCGCCCTCTACCTCGAACCGTTTCTGCGCGCGCACGGCCTCGTGGATTCCGTCAACGCGGTTGGCGGACTCATCGTCTGCACGGTGGGCCTTGTCATCTTCGAGATCAGAAAGGTGGAACTGGCGGATTTTCTGCCGAGTCTCGCAGTCGCACCGCTGCTCACGTGGCTTTGGCGCTAAAGCGAGAATTCCGCTGCCGCGGCGCTCTGGCCAGCCCGCCGCGCGATTACATAAAACCTTGCGCGCCGCGCGATCTGTTATTACGAAAGAATCCGGCGTCCTTCGTCCAGGAAGATGCCTTTGAAATTCATTTCGAGTGCCTGCGCGTTCGTGGCCTTGGCGAGGGCTTCCTTCTCGGCAACTTTGCCTTCCTTGACCAGATTGAACAGCGCCTGATTGAAGCTTATCATTCCGTCTTCGCTGCCGGTTTCGATGGCGGCGGGCAGTTTGTCCAGCCGGTTTTCTTCGATCAGCTTCCGCACGGTGGGCGTGTTGATCATGATTTCCAACGCGGGCGTCATGCCGCCGGCGATGGCTGCGATCATGCGCTGGCAGATCACCGCCTGCAACGTGCCCGCGAGTTGACGCCGGATTTGTTCGCGTTCGTCGGCCTTGAAGAAATCCAGGATGCGGCTGACCGACTGCGAGGCGTTGGTCGTATGCAGCGTGGACAAGACGAGATGGCCTGTGTCCGCCGCGCTCATCGCCGACGTGAAGCTGAGGTCGTCGCGCATTTCGCCGATCATGATGACATCCGGGTCCTGGCGCAAAATGTGCCTTAGCGCGGTGTGAAAAGAGAGGGTGTCGAGGCCGACTTCGCGCTGTTCGATGACGGATTGGTTGTCCTCGAAGACGTATTCAATCGGGTCCTCCAGCGTGACGATGTGCTTTTTGAAGTTGGCGTTGATGTGTTCGATCATAGCGGCGAGCGTGGTGGACTTGCCGCAACCGGTCGAGCCGGCCAGGAGCACGATGCCGCGGGGCGACGAGGCAATCGCCTTGATCTGCTGCAATAGGCCGAGCTCCTCAAACCCGGGCACTTTGGTTTTGACGTGGCGCATGGCCAGGCACCATTCGCCGCGCTGCTGGAACAGGTTGGTGCGGAAGCGCCCGATGCCCGGCACGTAATAGGAGAAATCAATCCCGCGTTCCTCCTGCAACCGTTGGCGCAAGTGGCCCGGCGCGATGTTCTCGACGATCTTGTTCATCCATTCCGCCGCGGGGTGCGGGCACTCGACGGCAATAAGCTCGCGATTGATGCGATAGATGACGGGCGTGCCGATTTTGAGATGCACGTCCGACGCGCCGCCTTCGACCGCGGCCTTCAATATTTTATAGAACAGTTCCATTTCCATATCGGAAAATAACAAAGCCGAGCACAAGGGCCAAAGAATTCTTTGCGCCCGGCTTCTCGCGGCGCATTCCGCGTCAACGCCGTTTCCCTGATCATCCCGCAGGGGAAGCGTGTCGTGGCTCGCCGTCAATACCTTTGAGAAAATCCGAGTTTTTGGTTTGACCATGCCGATGATTTCGCGTAACCAGCAGGGACGGTTTCTAACAACCCGGTTTGGGGAGCCGCAATCTTTATTGAGCGACGACGGTAATGCTGAATGTGAAGTCATTTTTAGCGGTTGATTTTGGGGCGGGCAGCCTCAAGTTGGCCGAGTTCGAAGTGAACGAAGCGGGCGGGCTGCGCCTCAAGCAGTTTGTCATTAGATCGCTCGGCCTCGAAGCTTCGCAGGAAACCAAACGCGAAGCTGTCATCCTCAAGGCGCTTCAGGAAGTCATCTCTGAAAAAGGCATCAAGGCCAAAGACGTCAACGTCTGCGCGCCGGGTTTCCATGTTTTTTCCAAGTTCGTGAAACTTCCGCCGGTGGAAGCGGGCAAAGTCGCGCAGATCATCCAATATGAGGCGCAACAGAACGTCCCGTTTCCGCTGGCCGAGGTGGTGTGGGACTATCAAATTCTCAGCACCGCGGCCAGCGGTGATTTGGAAGTGCTGCTGGTCGCGATCAAGGCGGACATCGTCGAGGGTTTGTTCCGCGTGGCGGAGACGGCACGGTTGCGGCTGCAAGTCTGCGATGTCTCGCCCGCCGCCTTGTGCAACGCCTTTCGTTACAATTATGGGGAGTTGGAAGATTGCACGATGCTGTTGGATATCGGCGCCAAGACCAGCAACCTGCTCTTTTTTGAGAAAGGGAAAGTTTTTTCGCGCAGCATCAATCTGGGTGCCAATTCCATCACGCAGGATTTCGCCAACGAATCGAAACTTAAGTTTGACGCCGCAGATAAGATTAAGATTGACGAAGGGTTTGTGAGCCTGGGCGGTGCGTACGAAGAGCCGGAGAACCCGCATCAGGCGGCCATTTCCAAGATCGCGCGCCAGTTCATGACGCGGTTGCACATCCAGGTCAACCAGACGCTGCAATTCTATCGCGGCCAACAAGGCGGTTCGGCGCCCCAGCGGTTGTTCCTGTCCGGTGGCGCGTCCATCATGCCCTACACGGCGCAGTTCTTTGCTGAAAAACTCAACGTGCCGGTGGAATACCTCAATCCGTTTCGCAGCGTGCAGATTGATCCGGCGGTGAATCTCGAGGAGTTGGCGCGCGTAGCGCATTCACTCGGCGAAGTGGTGGGGCTGGGCTTGCGGAATCTCGCGCATTGCCCGGTGGAATTGAATCTGATGCCGGAGAGCACACTGCGCTGGCAGAGTTTCAATCAGAAGAAGCCGTATTTCATTGCCACGCTGGCCAGCCTGGTGCTGATGGCGTTCGCCGTTGGCTATTTGTTCGAGAAGCAGGCGGGCGTGAAAAGAGAACAGGCGGCGAAACTCGACGAGCCCATCCAAGGGGCCCAAGCCAAGGAACGCCAGTTCAAGAAGGCCTACCGCGAGGACTGGAAAAACGCGACGAATGACCTGGCACGAGTTACAGCCTGGATGGAAAACCGCTATTACTGGGCGGACGTGTTGAAGGAGCTGCGGAGAGTGTTGATTCAGGTGGAAGAGGCCGCCAAGCGCAAGCCGACTTTGTATGGCGCCGATGCCGGCATTTGGATCGAGCGGTTGACCACCCTGGCTCCGGCGGCGGCCACGGACCCGAATCAGTTGGAAACCGGGAGGGGGCCAACGGGTGGCGACGCCACCACGCCAGCTCCTCCGCACGGTGGTGGTGTGCCGATGTTTGGAACGGCTCCAGCTGCGGCCCCGGAGATGAAAACTGTCCCAGGGATCCGGACGACAAATCCCAACGAAATTGCCACGATTTCGCTGCTGTTTCGCGCCGTCAGTTTGACGCGGGTCGCGCCCTCGGCCAATACAGACATCGCCTATTTGCTGCTGGACGAATTAAAAGCCAGCCTGTGGTTCGAGGCGAAAGGGACGCAATTCTCCACTGAGATCCTTCCCGACGAAACCACCGGGACCTTCACCTTCGGCGTCACCCTGGCGCTCAAACAACCGTTCAAGCTTTAGCATGGTCTGGATCAAGCGAAATTTGTTTTTTGTCATCGGTGCCGTGGTGGCGCTGGCCTTGTTGGTTTTTGCCGGCTATTACAACTACACGGGCTGGAAACACAAAGTCGCGGAGGGAGACAACCTTAACGGCAAATACGAAGAATTGAAACGGTTGAACAACCAGAATCCACATCCCGGTTTTGCCAAAGTGGACAACATCAAGTTGGCGCGCGAGCAGCAGAAGGAAATTCGCAAAGTGCTGGGCAAGGCTTCGGAATATTTCCAAGTCCCGCCCGCGATTCCGTCTCCGACGAACATTAACAGCAGCCAGTTTACGGCTGCGTTGCGCGAGACCATCAACCAACTGTCGCGCGAGGCGGCTGGTGTGAGTGTCCAATTGCCGCCAGACTTCAAATTCTCTTTCTCGCAACAGATCCGCCTGCTGACCTTCGCCCGGGGCAGCCTCGAACCCTTGGCGGCGCAACTGGGCGAGGTCAAAGCCCTATGCGACGTGTTAATCAATGCCAAGGTCAACTCCCTCGACGGCATCCAGCGCTCGCGCGTATCGCCCGACGACGCCGCCGGCCCGCAAACTGATTACATTCAGTTGGCGTCCGTGACCAATGATCTCGCGGTGCTGACGCCTTATCAGATCACTTTCCGGTCGTTCAGCCACGAGATTGCTCAGGTGCTCGCAGGCTTTGCCAACTCACCGTACGGGTTCATTGTGCGGGGCATCAATGTCGAGCCGGCGGCTGCGACAGTGTTGGAACAACCAGGGACCGCCCCGGGCGGGGCGGCGACCTATACGCCTGTGGCCCCGCCGAGGCCAGTGTCTATGTTTGCGGCCACGTCGAGGCCGGCGACTACGCCGGGCTACACTGCGACGCCCGGCGCACGCGGGGGGATACAGACCGCTCTCAACGAAAAGCAACTCCGGATCACGCTGCTGGTCCAGGTGGTGAAGCTGCTGCCGAAAAAGTAACCGCGCATGGATTTCCTAAAAAAACATTACGAAAAAGTATTGCTGGGCGTGGTGCTCGTGGGTTTGGCCGTGGCCGCCGCGCTGTTGCCGTGGATGATCTCAAGCGAACGCGATTCGGAACGCGCCAAGTCCGAGGAAATTATCAACCGCCCCATCAAGGCGTTGGGACCGCTGAACCTGTCAAATATGACGAATTTGATCCAACGGGCCTCCACACTGATGAGTCTGGATTTCTCAACCTCAAACAAATTGTTCAACTCCGTTCCCTGGCAGAAAATGCCCGACGGAACGTTGAAAAAGATCATGCACGGCAACGAAACCGGCGTTGGCGCCGTGGTCGTCACAAAAATCACGCCGCTCTACACAACGTTCACACTGGATTCGGTGATGACGAGCGATTCCGGGGCACGATACATGATCGTTGTCGCACGAGAAGCCGGCAACAAGCTGGGGAGAAAAACAGCCCCCGCCTCGCTTAACGAGAAGAATAATGAGGGCTTCACGATTCGTGAAGTGAAAGGATCGCCAGACAATCCCGCGGAGTTGACGCTCGAATTAACCGACACCGGCGCGCGCGCGGCGCTGAGCAAAAGCAAACCCTTCAAGCGCGCGGACGGCTACATGGCCGACCTCAAGTACCCGCCGGAAAACAAATCGTGGAACAACCAACGCGTCAACGCGCTGATCCGGGGAGTCGCCGGCGAGGACTATATTATTGTTGCCATCGCCACAAACGAAGTTGTATTGTCCGCAAAGTCGAACTATAAGAAAACCTCGATACCGTTTAATCCCGGACCATAAACCGCGGCATAATTTTTGGAAACAGAAGCCAACCCATGACAAAAGCAGCTTCCCTCTCTCTCGGTTTGATCATGCTGATCGGGACCACCGCGATCACCTGGTCCCAATCCGCGCCCACGGATGCGGCCATCAACGAAGCCGTCCGTCGCCAAGCCAACACGATTTTGCTCCGCCAGAAACTCAGCGACGCGCGTAGCGCCGAGTTGCGCAAGGACCCCGCCGCTGCGGTCAAACTCTACGAAGACGCTTACAAACTGGTGCAAGACATTGGCGACACAGTTTCGCCCGAAGCCACCACCACCGTCGCTGGTCTGGTCGCTGTGCGACTCGAGCTGGCCCGCGCGGCCCAAAATCGGGACGACTTGGATGAGGCCAAGACCCAGGCCGCGCGCGTGCTGAAGGTGGACCCGAAAAACGAAGCTGGCCTCGCCTTCATGAAGCAAAATGAGAAAATGCTGGCCGACCAACGCGGACGCAGACCCACCGCTGCCGCCGTAGAACGCGCCGCGGCGACGCAGATCGAAAAAACTGAAGCGGCCACGATGGTGCAGGACGGCCGGTTATTGCTGGAACTGGGCAAGCTTGACGAAGCTGAGACCAAGCTGAAACAGGCCATGAACCTTGACCCGGAAAATCGCGCGGCCTTTTATTACTTGAGCCTTGTTAAAGAAGCCCACTACTCCGAAGCCGACCGCCGCCGCGACCAGGATTCCAAGGAGGGATTGGTCAAGGTTGAGCAGGAATGGGCGTATCCGGTCAGGCGCGAGTTGCTGCCAGTGCCCAACCCGTATGCCACCAACAATCTCATATACACCGGCAAAGGCCGCCAGGCCATCGTCAGTAAACTCGACCGCATCCGCCTGGATGTCGCTGGACCGTGGGAGGACCTGCCGTTGAGTGAAGTCGTTCGGATCCTCAGCACCGAATCCAAGAAACGCGATCCCGAAAAGAAGGGCCTCAATTTCATCATCAATCCCCATGTGGAAGCCGTCATCCAACCTGTCGGCGCACCGACAGTAGATCCGGCGACCGGCCTGCCCATCTCCGTCGCCGCCACGGCGGACTCGTCGGAGGACATCAGCTCAATCCCCATCAAGCTCAATCCAGCCCTCAACGACGTGCGTTTGGCGGACGTGTTGGACGCCATCATCAAGGTTGCCAGCAAGCCCATCAAATTTTCCATCGAAGACTACGCCATCGTCTTTTCACACAAGGGCCAGGAGGTCCAACCGCTTTTCAACCGCACCTTCAAGATTGATCCCGACACTTTCAGCCAGGGTCTTCAAAACGTGGGTTCCATCGTGTTTGGTGGCAACACCGGCGGCGGTCAGGGCGGCGGTCAGGGCGGCGGCGGTTATGGCGGT
>CAYIOH010000006.1:0-23350 GCA_964364975.1 uncultured Bifidobacteriaceae bacterium | reverse complement strand
GATTCTCAGGCGGCAAGCCGTCTCACGCTCATGGCGGTCAACTGGCGGATTGCATTTCCCCTCGCTCGCCGGCAACACTGACCGCAATTCAGGCTTGTTATGAAAATCGCAACGCGTTGGTTCAAATGTTTCGGCGCGGTGGCATTGACCTTCGTTGGTGTGCGTTGCCCCGAAGCCGAAGCGGCACTGCTCAAACTTCGCGCCGTTCCCTTGAGCGACGTAATAATCACCGACTCGTTCTGGTTGCCGCGCCAGGAAACCAACCGGCTCGTTTCCATTCCCATCAATTTCGAGAACCTGGAGAAAGCGGGCAATCTTCCCGACCTCCGCCTTGCCGCCAAGGGCGCACGCGAAGGCTACCAGGGTCCGGTGTTCATGGACTCCGACCTTTACAAAGCCATTGAAGCCGCCTCCTACTCGCTCGCCACGCATCCCGACGCGGCGCTGGAGAAGAAACTCGACAACATCATCGCCACGCTCGCCGCCGCGCAGCAGCCGGACGGTTACTTGAACAGCTATTTCACCGTGAAGGAGCCAGGCAAGCGCTGGACCAACCTGCGCGATTGGCACGAGCTGTACTGCGCAGGCCACATGTTCGAGGCGGCGGTGGCGCACTTCCAAGCCACCGGTAAGCGCAGTTTCCTCGACGTGGCCACGAAGTTCGCCGACTACATTGACTCCGTGTTCGGTCCACCGCCCAAACGTCTCGGCTATCCCGGCCATCCGGAAATCGAGCTGGCGCTCATCAAACTCTGGCGCACCACCGGCAACGAGCGTTACTTCAAGCTCGCGCAATTCTTCATCGAGAACCGCGGCAGACATTTCTTCGCCACGGAGCACGACATCCCGCTGGACAAATACGATGGCCGCGACTTACAGGACGACGTGCCCATCTTCGACCACAAGAACATCAAAGGCCACGCCGTCCGCGCCGCCTACCTGATGAGCGGCACGACGGATGTCGTCGCGCAGACTGGCGACGAGCGGTTGCTGAAGATGCTCAACCGCGTCTGGCGCAACACGACCGAGCGCAACATGTATCTCACCGGCGGCATCGGGCCGAGCGCGCACAACGAAGGCTTCACCGTGGATTACGACCTGCCAAACCTCACCGCCTACCAGGAAACCTGCGCCACCATCGCGCTGGCTCAGTGGAATCACCGAATGGCGCTGCTTTACGGCGACGCGAAATACGCCGATGTGTTGGAGAGAGCGCTTTACAACGGTGTCCTCGCCGGCGTGTCGCAGGACGGCACGAAGTTTTTCTACGTGAACCCGCTGGAAAGCCGCGGCAACCACCATCGCTCACCGTGGTTCGGTTGCGCCTGCTGCCCGCCGAACGTCGCCCGCACACTCGCCGCGCTCGGCGGTTACGCGTACGCCACGAGCGACGACGCGCTGTGGGTGAACCTCTACATCCAAGGCTCGGTCAAGGCCACTGTCGCCGGCGTGCCGGTGGAACTGAACGTGACCACAGATTATCCGTGGGATGGGAAGGTGACGTTGAAACCCAAGATTGCCAAGGCAACCAAGTTCGAATTGCGCCTGCGCGTGCCGGGGTGGTGCGAGCCAGGAACGGTTTCCATGAGCATCAACAAGAAGAGTTGCCACAACCCGGTTTTTGAATCCGGCTACCTTCTTCTCAATCACGCGTGGCGCAGCGGCGACGTTGTTACGCTCGACCTGCCCATGCCTGTGCAACGCGTCGCCGCGAACCCAAACGTGAAAGTAAACCACGGCTTGCTCGCTCTCCAGCGCGGGCCGCTCGTTTATTGCGTCGAGCAATGCGACCAGTCTGAGCCAATCTCATCGCTTTACCTGCCGGGTGACGCGGAATTGAAAACCGGGCGCACGAAATCGTTGTTGGGGGGAGTGGTTGTCGTGCAGGGAAAAGCCTTTGTCACGCCGGAACCGGAATGGCAGCGGAAGCTGTATCAAGCGGCGTCCGTCGCGCGTTCCGTGAGCCTGACGGCGATTCCTTACTATTCGTGGGACAACCGAAGTGCCGGGGCGATGAAGGTGTGGCTGCCGATGTCGCCGCCAGTCACTCCCGCAGTCACAACGGAAGGGCGCGCAAAAGTCAGCGTCAGCTTTGCAAACGACAACTGCCAGCCACAGGCCATCAACGATGGCATCGAACCAAAGAGCAGCGGCGATCAACCCACTGCGCTTTGTCATTGGTGGCCGCACAAGGGCACCGACGAGTGGGCGCAATACACCTGGCCCAAGCCCGTCACTGCCAGCGGCGCGAAGGCGTATTGGTTCGATGACACCGGGCGTGGCGAGTGCCGTCTGCCGGCATCCTGGCAGATCGAATTTCTCGACGGCAACCAGTGGAAGCCGGTGGCCGTGCGCGGCGATTATCCAATCGTGAAAGATCAGTGGTGCGAGGTCGTGTTCGCGCCGGTCAAGACGACCGCACTCCGGCTCGCGGTGAAGTTGCCGGATGGCTGGGCTGCCGGCGTGCATGAATGGAAAGTCGTCGAGCCGGATGATGATTGATGATCTCCGCTGCCGACACGAATCGTTGGACCAGCCGCCGCCGTTTGTTGACGGCTCTCTCCGGCGGAACGCCCGATCGTGTACCCATCAACACCTACGAGCTGGCCGGGCGCAACAGCCTTGATTGGTATAACAACCAGCCCAGCTACCGCGGCTTGATGGACTTCATCCGCACGCACACCGATTGCATCACGAATTGGATTCCCCGCGCCGCCACGGATCGTTACACGTGCGAAGAACGGTTTCTGTGCTCGGACTTTCCGGTGGAAATTGAAACCCACACCGAATCCGCCGGCCAGTTTCAGCGCACAACGCGCATTTGCCACACGCCGAAAGGCGAGTTGCGCGCGGTCACGCAAGCGAGTCCAGATGTTCACACGACCTGGCAGGTCGAGCACTGGTGCAAGAGCAGCGCCGACGTGGATAAGGCGTTGAGCGTGCCTTACGAACCGGCGCATTACGACGCCTCCGACTTGCCCCGGGTGCGCGCCGAATTGGGCGAGCACGGTCTGGTCATGGCCACCATCGGCGACCCCGCCTATCTCGCCGCCGATCTCATGTCGTTTCAGGATTACCTGATGTGGGCGTTTGCGGAAACGGACCACTTCGCGCGCACCGTGGAGATTGTCGCGGAACGCGTCATGGAGAACCTGCGGCGACAGCTTGATTGCTGCGTGCTCGATTTCTACCGCATCGTCGGCCCGGAATATTTCACGCCGCCCTACCTGCCACCGGAAATGTTCCGGCGCTTCGTCGTCCCGCACGTTACGGAGATGGTCCGCCTGATTCATTCGCGCGGCAGCAAGGTGCGCCTGCATTGCCACGGGAAGATCGGTCGCGTGCTGGATATGATTCTGAAAACCGGCTGCAACGGGATTGATCCCTGCGAACCGCCGCCCGACGGCGACATCGAACTGGACGAAGTCAAACGCCGCTGCCAGGCGCGCGGCGTTTCCATCTGGGGCAACATCGAATTGAAACTGCTCGAACAGGGCACACCCGAACAAGTTCAGGCCGAAGTCCGCCGAATCATGGACCAAGCCAAGTCCGGCGGTGGGTTCGTGGTTGTGCCCACCGCCGCCCCCATCAACGTGCCGCTTTCGCCCAAGACGGAGGAGAACTACAAAGTTTTTATCAATACGGCGCTGGAATGGGGCCGATACTGACAGCAGGAGCGCGGACCGCCGAGTCCGCGCGTTGGAGTTCAAGCTTCAGCTTGTTCCCCTCGGACAGGCTAAAGCCTGAACTCCAACTCCTACGCGCGGACAAAGCTGTCCGCGCTCCTTTGGGGAACGCGCGGCGATTTTCGCGCTTCCCAATTTCGTCTGGACCTTTCAAGCTCTCTTGGTTCGGGTGACCGACAAGCAACTGATGACCCGCAAAGCTTCCAATCCGCGACCGCCCACCATGCTCGCCGCGCGACTGCATGGGCCGGAGGATGTGCGTGTCGAGCGCATTCAACGCCCGGGTGCGCCAGGACGTGGACAAGTTCTGTTGCGCGTGAAGACGACGGGGATTTGCGGCAGCGATTTGCACTCCTACAAAGATGCGCGCATTGGCGACACGCCGATTGCCGGTCCGCTCGTTCTCGGCCACGAATTTTCCGGCGTGGTCGAGGCGGTTGGCCCCGACTCACTCGACGGACATTTCCAACGGCTCAAGCCCGGCACGCGCGTGGCGGTTGATCCAGCGCAACCCTGCGGGCACTGCGAGCTTTGCGAAAAGGGCCATCCAAATCTTTGCTGCCACTTGGCGTTCTGCGGCAACTTTCCCTACGGCGGCAGCCTGTGCGAATGGATGCACATGCCGGCGCGAAGTTGCTTTCCCGTTCCGCGCGCGATTGACGACGAAGCCGCCGCGCTGCTCGAACCGCTCGGCGTGGCGATTCACGCGGTGGACTTTGCCAAATTGCGCGTGGGTTGCACAGTCGCCATCCTCGGCGCCGGGCCGATTGGTTTGCTCATCCTGCAAATCGCCAGGCTCGCCGGCGCCGATCCCATTTTCGTCACCGACAAATTCCCGTGGCGACTCAAGCTCGCGCAGAAATGGGGCGGCATTCCCATTCGTTACAACCGGGAAGACGCCACGCGGCGTGTCCTGAAGGAGACGCACGCTCGCGGCGTGGACGTGGCGATTGAAGCGGCGTGGGCGGATGAGTCCGTGACGCAAGCCGCCGAAATGGCGCGGCTCGGCGGGCGTTTGGTGGTGGTCGGCATTTCCGGCAGCAATCGGCTGGAACTCAACGCGTCCGTCGCGCGCCGCAAAGGACTCACCATCGTCATGAGCCGCCGCATGAAGCACACCTATCCGCGCGCCATTCGCCTCGCCGAAAGCGGGCGCGTGGATTTGCGCAGTCTGATCAGCCATCGCTTTCCGTTGAAAAAGGCCGCCGAAGCGTTCAAGCTCAACGCGGCTTACGCAGACGAGGTTGTGAAGGTCATGATCAAAAGCTGAAAACGACATGAGCCTCTTTCAAATCTGTAGGACACGACATGAGGAGTTTCTGATTTACGCAGAGCTTGAGCCTCATTGTTCGGGCGGGGAATTAGTCTTTTTAGAAGGCTAATTTCGTGTGAAATTGGCCCCGCTAAAAGGCTAGAGCCAGCGGCGACTTTGCGAATTCAACTCGGAAGCGCTCGACTTCCGAGTGGCTTCCGAGCGCTTCGCTCGCCGCGCCGAACCAACAAGTCGCCGCGACTTAATCCTGCAAATCTTCCCAACCCGGAAGAAGTCCGCGCCAAGACCTCTGGCCCTTTGAGCCGCGTATGACCGATACAGAGTTGTTCGGCGTTCCATACGCAAACGAAAGCAGCAATCCGCAATCGCCATACCCCATAGGTTTGTTTCCGATTTTGTCACAGTAATGACAAACCGTTCTTTTCTCGTGCGGAGAAAACCTCTGGCACGCGCCACTGAGAATTTGATGCCGTGTTGGCACGGTATGCACAGGTAAAACCCGAATCGGGGTCGCGCTTTCAATACGTCTGGCGCCGTCAGGCATCGCAGCGACGACCACCAAGTAGATTCCAATGTAATCCGGTACAAGCTGGCTGAGGACTTCTTCCCAGTATCCTACGACTTGGTCGCCGGTGCCGATGAAGTCGTCGAGGAAGAACACCGTGGGTGTTTTGGATTGGAAAATGCGCTCTGGCAACTGCGCAGCTTTTACAAACCGGTCCCGCCAGCCATGCAGTCCATTTACATTACGGTATCGCCTGGCGATATCTTCGCCACTTTCGCCGGTAATGCCCAGAGGGACGAACGAAACATCATTGGCCGCGGCTCCACCAGCCTCGATTTGCTGAACAACTAACTTATGCATCGTCGCCATCAGTTTATTGACCTCGTGGATGCCGTAGTAGTGGATGCTTTCCGCAACCTTTAGTGCGAGCTCTCGGTGCTGTGGTTGAAACTGTTTGAGCCAGTGTGAGAGCTTGGCGTCATCTAGTCCACCGGTCGGCTCGTAGTCAGAAAACCGCTCTACGAGTTCGGTGATCACTTCTTGGTTGTCGGTGCAGAAATCAGCAAAATCCCTCGCGCCCATGACTAGTCCTCCAGTTGTGTGAGAAGTGACTGGACGTGTTTTTCGATGGCAGTGAGGATTTTTCTTAGCCCGGCACGTTTGGTGGTGTGGGCGATTTTCAATTTTTGCATTTTACTAAGGAAGTCACGACAGAGATTTTCCGCATTTGCCACCGATTTGTCATCGGCAGCCAGAGGGTCAAAAAGTTTCCGAATTGAAACGTCGGTTTTCTCCGCAAGTTGTTGGGCTGCGGAATGGAATTCGTCCTCTCGTTCTGTGCCTTTCAGATAGTCATACGCTTCTAGGATCCGGCGAAAGTTGATGACACTCGGAATTTTCCCTTTTCGGTAGAGTTGAAGAAAGTGTTCGGTCAGTTGATCACGATCCTTTTTCGCGCGACATCTAGCGGGAAGACTCTCGTAAAGATCGAGAACCGGCTGAATCTCTATAAAGAAGTTCGCTTTGATGCGGTCCTCGGAGTTTGGGTTGAGCATCATCTCGTGGTACTTCCTTGGGAACGAGAGCAGGGTCTTGCACCGTCTCACGTGTGGCTCTGAAAGTTGGGTCAATTCTGCTAGTTTTTTTTCGTCAGTCTCACCCAGCTCATCCATTATGACCTTGAGAGACAATGCCGTGGGCATGAGATCCCACTGCTCTCGAAGGTTATGGATATTGAACATGTAAAGAAGGTTCGCAATCGGGGTGGGGGGAGTGACGACATTAGCAGGGATTGGAACCTTTTTGGGTTCTTTTGAGTCCGATTCAATTTTCTCCGCACAGCGCCAGCGGCGCTCACCATCGATGATGTAGTATTGTCCGTTCTTTTCTTGATAGACTGTCAGGGGGACGAGGATACCATTCTTCCGAATACTCTCTTCGAGTGTCGCCAGCGGCACTTCATCAAAAAGCCGGCGCGGATTAAGGGGATTTGGTTTCAGTTCCCGATATGAAAACTCCTTGTAGGTTCCGACCCGAACCTGGGGTTTAGCGTGTGTGCTCATTAATCCTTGGGGGTTGCTTTGTTATGTTGGTGGCAACCAATTCAAACGCATGACGGCGATTGCTCGAAAAACCCGCGATGTGGCGACGGGTGCGCACCCGTGCGCACCGCCAAGGTCGCAGCAAATGCCTAGCCTCGGCGCAGTCGGCGTAGCTGACGACAAAGTGTGCCCCAATCGTATCGAGACGTTCCAGACATTTAGCCAGCCGTGCTAAATCGTGCTCGCCAAAAATTGATGCGCCATATTCTCGAAACACCCGCCGCGTCCGAACTGCAAATGGCGGGTCGAGGTAAACGAAGTCGCCTTTTTTGACCTCGCTTAATGTGGCTTCGAAGTCCGCCGACTTAAGCACCACACCTTGGAGACAGCGGGAATATTCGAAAAGATCTTCCTTCGTTGGCAGCGAACCCGTTCCCGTCGGCGCGTATGGAACATTGAACTCGCCGCGGAGATTTGTTCGGTAGATGCCGTTAAAGCAAAAGCGATTGAGAATTAGGAAGCGAGCCGCCGCTTCCGGTCGTCGAAGCGTCGAGGGCTGGGTCCTCCTACATTCGTAATAACGGCGCTTTGACCGCCGAAAACCTGACAGGCAATCCCAAACTCCATCCGGGTTGTCCCTGATTTCAGTGTAAGTCGCAACGAGTTCTTGATTAAGGTCTGCGAGCAGGGCGCGGCCTGGAAGAACTGAAAAAAAGAAGCACGCCGAGCCCATGAAAGGTTCGACATAACGCTCGAAATCCGGGCTCCAAAAAGACGTCAACTGGGGAAGCAGCTTTCTCTTGCTACCGGCCCAACGAAGGAAAGGCTTCATGGCTTCTTTCTACCCTCAATCCTTGGCTGTGGCTAGTACTTCTTCAAAATCCATAATTCCAACCAAAGGCGGTCGATGAAACTTCGCAGGTCGGAGGCTTGCGCCGCCATGCCGTGCTTGCAACATTCGCCCGATTTGATTCACTGCCCACGGAAAATTTTATGAGCGCCCAATACACCATCGGATTGGATTACGGCACGAACTCGGTTCGCGCCCTCATCGTCAACGTCGCCAACGGCAAGGAAGTCGCCACGGCCGTCTGGGGTTACGAACACGGCGACGCGGGCGTGATACTCTCGCGCGACCCGAACCTCGCCCGGCAGCATCCCGCTGATTACGTGAAGGGCGCGGAGGTCGCGCTCAGGAAAGCCGTGGACGCCGCGCGGAAAAATGTGCGCGGCTTCCAACCCGGCCAAATCATCGGCATCGGCGTGGACACGACCGGCAGCACGCCGTTGCCCGTGGATCAAAACGGACGGCCCCTCGCGTTCGACAAACGGTTCGCCAAAAATCCGGCGGCGATGGCGTGGTTGTGGAAGGACCACACGAGCATTGCCGAAGCAGGCGAGATCACCGAACTCGCGAAGAAAATTCGTCCGCAGTATCTCGCCAAGTGCGGCGGGACGTATTCGAGCGAATGGTTTTTCAGCAAGATTCTGTATTGCTTGCGCACGTCGCCGGAGGTGTTCGACGCGGCCCACACGTGGGTCGAGTGCGCCGATTGGGTGCCGGGCATGCTCACCGGCACGGAAGCGCCGGGCCGGCTCACCATTTGCGTCTGCGCCGCCGGACACAAGGCAATGTTCAACGCGGATTGGGGCGGTTACCCGGACGCGGAGTTTCTTTCGCAACTCGACCCCAAGCTGGGCGGGTTGCGTTCACGGCTACCCAACGTCGCCGGCACGATTGACAAGGCGGTGGGCCGGTTGACGGCGGATTGGGCGAAGCGCACCGGGTTGCCCGAGGGAATTCCCGTCGCGGTCGGCGCGTTCGACGCGCACCTGGGTGGCGTCGGGTCGGGCATCGCGCCGGGCGCGCTGGCGAAGATCATCGGCACGAGTTCGTGCGACATGATCGTCGTGCCGATTGGGCAAAAGCTCGCGGATGTGCCGGGGCTTTGCGGCATCGTCAACGGCAGCATCCTCCCCGGCTATTACGGCATCGAAGCCGGCCAGTCGGCGGTGGGCGACATTTTCAACTGGTTCGTGAACTACATTCAACCCGGCGGAAAGAAAACCGGCTCGCACGAAGAACTCACGAAGACCGCGGCGAAATTGCAGCCCGGCGAATCCGGATTGCTCGCGCTCGATTGGAACAACGGCAATCGCACCGTGCTTGTGGACCAGCGGTTGACCGGCCTGCTGCTGGGCCAGACGCTCTACACGACGCCGGCGGAAATTTATCGCGCGCTCATCGAGGCCACGGCGTTCGGCGCGCTGACGATCATCAATCGCTTCGAAGAATACGGCGTGAAGGTGGAGCAAATCATCAACTGCGGCGGAATTGCGGAAAAAAATCCGGTGGTGATGCAAATCTACGCGGACGTGACGGGCCGCCCGATGAAAGTCTCGCGCTCGGCGCAAACCTGCGCCCTCGGCGCGGCCATCGCCGGCGCGGTGGTAGCGGGTGCGTATCCGAATTGCGAAGCCGCCCAGCGCAAGATGACCGGCCTCAAACCGCGCGGCTTCAAGCCGAACCCGGCAGCGCACGCCGTCTATCGCGAACTCTACGCGCTCTACAAGAAGTTGCACGATGCATTTGGGACGAAGGATTGGAGCGGTAATCTCCATGATGTGATGAAGCAACTTATCGTCATCCGCAGCCGGATGAGGAAATAAAGCAACTGGTCTCTCGGTGAGCCGAGGCTACTGATCTTGCACGGCGGGACTTAGCGAAGGTGGTAATTTATTGCGTTGGGAACGCACCTCTCACAAGACCACTTCCACCACGCTCGACTCGCGTTGCGACTTGAGGGCCGCCGTGAACAGCCGGTGGCTGGCCGCCGCTTCGTCCGGCGTCACGCAGCCGGCGAATTTCTTCAACGGCCGGCCCTCGGTCAGTTCATGGAGAAACGCCGCCCACATCTGGAGAATCGAGTCGCTGAACCCGAACTCGAAGATTGGCGGCGTGATCGCTTTGAACGCCGCCTCGTAGCCGGTCTGGATTTGTTCCCAAATCTGCGGGCCGCCTGGTGTGTAGCGCAGCACCTCCACCAACCGCGGATTCGCGCTCGACCACCGGGCCGAAGCGCGCGTGCCGAGGACCTCCGTGTACCAGGTGTTCTTTTGCCCGGGCGCAATCCGCTGCAGCTTGACCGTCCAGGGAAACGTTTCGCCCGATTGCGGGCAGACCGTCTCCATCAGTAACGTGCCATTGTCCCACGTATCGCAAGGGACAGTTTTCCCTTTTGCGTCCGGACGCTGCTTCACGATGTTCGAGAGAATGGCGCGGACGTTGCGTGGCCTCCAGCCGGCGCGGAACGGCACGTGCAACGCGTGCAAGCCCAGATCGCCCAACACGCCGTATTCGCCGTTGAACTCGACCACTCGTTTCCAGTTCATCGGTTTGTTCGGATCAAGGTCGCTGGAATGGAGAAAACCGGTGTTGGCTTCGATGATCTGGCCGAAGGCGTTTTGCTCGAACAGCTCGCACAGCTTCTGCATGGCCGGAAAGAACGGCGACTCCGAGGAGCAACGCACAAACACCTTGGGATGCTGCCGTACCGCCGCCAGAATTGCGTCGTTGGCCGGCAGGTCAATCCCGAAGGGCTTTTCGCCCATGAGATGTTTTCCCGCTTGAATGGCCGCGCAATAGATCTCCCGGTGCAAGTTGTGCGGGACGGCGACATAAACGGCGTCCACGTCAGGGTTGGCAAGAAGCGCACGATAATCATCCGTGAATTGCCGCAGGCTGGCGAAATTATCCCGATACCACGCATGAAGCGCCGGGTTCTTGTCGCAGAGCGCGACGATTTCCGGGCGCGCGTTCACGTCCAGCAGGTGCATCCAACGCGCCGCCGCGCTGGCGAATTCCCGCCCCATCAAGCCGCCACCGATGATTCCGAAACGAACGACTTTCATGCCCCACCCTTCTGCCAGCGATTCGGTTCCCGGTCAAGGACACGGGCGATCAATCCAAGGGGGACAGCGACACGGATTACACGGATTTTCACGAATCAAATCCGTGTCAATCCGTGCTATCCGTGTCTGAAGAATATCAGTGTGGATTCGTGTGCATCTGCGATCCAATTACGGTGGCTCACGGCCAGCGGAGCCGGTAGAAACGGCCGGGATAATTCGTCCACTGCGGACCGCTGAAATAGAGCGAGTCGCCGGTGAGGGTGTTGGTTTGCAGCGGAGTCCAGACGGGATTGACCAGATTCGTGCAGGCGTCCACAACCACAGCCATGCCACTGGCCCAATGGATGTTGCACCCTCTTTGGAAACAAAGACGCCGGCTGCGATCACCTCATCTCATGACGCGCGCCGCGCCTTTTCCATGAGCCAGATGGCAGCAACAAGGCTTCCCCAACGAACAAGGGCACGAAGCATCCGCCAGAGCATGGAGCGTCTGAGGTCAGGTGGGTTGCCGCCGGACAAATAAACAAACGCGCCCATTGCGATGTACGCCAGCCCTGCCAAGACTGCTGGTTTCCCCTGCACTTGGTGAAGAGTGAACGAACGCATCACCCATCTCGACGGCAAAGGCAGGCGACCATTCTGAGTTAGTGCGCACTTTAGCCCGTAGAGCAGCAGAGCAAGCGGAAGCGCATTTACCAATATGCCGATCACAGCAGGCCTTCGCGTTTGCTCACGTTTGATTTGGGTTACGTTCAAGATGGCGGAATTAATAGTTACGTCCTTCAACCAGACGACTTGGCGCCGCCTAAGGTTTGAAGTTTCACAATAGGCTTGGTGCAGAAGTCCCATCGGATCCGAATAGGACACCCTGAACGCCGGACCGGAAAAGAACGGCCACGCGGAGGCCCAATACGGAAGTGGCACCCACCAAATGTGGATGGGTTGACAGCCTCTCTCGTACAAGTCTGCCTTGACCCATTCGCGCCGCAACATCGCCCCAAAAAACCAGAGCACTAGGAAAATTCCGACAGCGATGGCAATATTCAGGTACACTCTTGTGTAGGCATCCATTCCTTAAATCGCTCTTCCTTCCGGTCCAAAATTCCCGCAATCAATCGCGCGGCGTTGTCGTGAAAGATAGCCTCGATGTGCCGCCGCTCGGTGAGGCCGAGGTCCGTGCAGGCCTGTTTGATGGCGCGGATGTCTTCATACATGAACAACGTGTAGCGCACCTCGACCTCCGGCGGCTCGCGGCGCTGGTTGAAATGGAACGGGTAATTGGTGCGGTTGAAATAATTCCGCCCCTCATACTGCCGCCGGCCCCGCATGTAGAAGATGGGGTTGTCCGAGCCATAAAGCACACGCTGCGGCCCAAGGTGCTGAAGCGCGACGCGATGACTGGCGGGATTCAAAGCGGCGGAGGAGTCGAAGAACAGACCGGGATCATCCGCCAGTTGCGGGAGCGCCTCCAACGCGTGCGGCTCGGTGTAGGAGCGCCCCAAATGGGCAATCACCAGCACGATTTTCGGGTAGCGCCGGCGGATTTCGCGGATCTCGCGAATGTTGTCCGGATGCCCGAGCCGCGCGGCCTTGGGCACATGCAACGTCACCCAGCCGCCGCGGTCGTTGACCACTTCGAGCACGTGATGCGGCAGGAATTCGAAGATGCTCGCTTCCAGATGGAGATCGCGCGTGTCAGGACTCTCGCTGATGAGCGAGTAATAAGGCTTCACTCCGATCACGCCGGGCGCATCGAGCAGCTTGGAAACTTTTTCCTGCGACCACTGGGGACAAATGACGGCGAGATTGTGCCAGCCTCGATTTGCACATTCCCGTTGCAAGTCCGCGTTGCTTCCGTCGAGATCGAAATCGAGTTCGGGCAACGCGAACGCCACGCAGTTGAATTCGCGATTCGGAAAGACCGTGCGGTGACAATGGTCCGCGGTCGGCGCGTCAATCGGTTCGAGCACCTCGTTCACCCAGTATTGGCGGCGCATCGCCTCGGTCATGGGCCGGAGACGGAAACGCGGATGCGCGATGTGCGTGTGGGCGTCAAGGATGCGACGCGGCAGCCAGCCTTCGAGATGTTCAGCCCAGAAGGCGCGGTCCACATCGGTGTAAGTCCAGACGTGATGGAGGGGGATGGGGTTCATCGGTTGTAGGAGCCGAGGTAACGAGGCTCAAACTTCAAGTAAATCAGAGACTCCTTACGTCGTCTCCTACAATCTTGAGAGTGGTTCACTTGTAAGATTGATTTCATCGTGAATTTGGTTGGCGCCACCTTTTTGTTCCATATGAGACAAAAGGTTGTCATAGGCTCATCAAGAGTCGCGTGTGCGCAGCGGCAAAAAGCGCAGGTATTGGTCGTATTGCTCGTGATAAAACTTGGCGGCAGGTCCAGGATCAATGCGCCGCGTTGCCGGCGCCATTTCCCGCGCGATGACCGCCAGCGACGTCGCCGGCTCGATCAGACCTCGCGCAACGATGGCCGCGCCCAACGGACTGCCTTCGCCGCCACCGGCACATTCCACCGGAAGCCCGGTGACGTCGGAGAGAATGTGCGGCGACACGCGGCTGGCGGCAACTGCGCCACCGAGCACCAGCCGCTCGACGGGCATGCCTGCCTTACGTAGAAAATCAACGTGCCGTCTCAGTTCAAAAGTCAATCCTTCAAGCACCGCGCGGACAATGTGAGCTGGGCCGTGTGACATCTGGAGACCGGAGAGCCGTCCATGGGAGTTCGGCGCGACGCCGGACGGAGCAAACGCGGTGAAAAAAGGCTGGCATTGAAGTCCGTCGCAACCCGGCGGCGCCGATTCCAGCAGGCGATCAATCTCTTCGCCTTTGCTCTTCGCGTGTCCGGTCAGTTCCAAAGCCCAGGCGAATGCCGAGCCGCCGGTCATCAGCGCCACAATCTGTCCCCACAATCCGTCCGCGACGTGGTGGCACTCGAAGGCCCATTCCGTCACGGGCGCGACCCAATGGTCGCCGACGGCCAGCAGCACCCACGCCGTCCCCGCGCCCACCATCACCGTTCCCGATTCCACAGCCTGCAACGCCAGCGCCGCCGTGTATTGGTCGTGAATCGCCGGCGAAACTGGAATTCCCGCGCGCAAGCCGGTTTCCCGCGCGACATCCGGCAATAAACCGCCAACACTCGCGCGCGGAGAAACGAGGTTGGGAAGTTGCTCCGCCGTCACGCCCAGATGCCGCAGCAAATCCGGATCATAATCGCGCCGCACGGGATTGTAGAGACACGTCAGGGCCGCCGAAGTGCCGTCGTGTGCGCCGCGGCCTGACAGCCGCGCAACGATAACATCGCCCACGAAACCGATCCGGTTCGGCGGAACAAGCCGTTCGCGCTGCTCCTTTCGCAAACGCAACAGTTGACCGACGCACACGGCTGATCGGTCGTGTCCGATGCGCTGCGCGAACCAATCGTGTCCGAGTTCCTTCGTGATCGCCTCGTCGAAGGAATGTCCCCGCTCATCGAGCCAACTGACCACGCGGTCCACCGTTCGGCATTGGGAATCGAGCATTTGCAAAGCGCCACCCTGGCTGGAAACTCCGATGGCCTGAATTTTTGCGGCATCAACCGAACCCACCGCCGCTTTGATAGCCGCCAGTGTTGCCTGCCAGATTTCCTCGATGTTCTGTTCCACACCGCCATTGCCCACGTGAAACAGTTGGACTACGCGAGAGCTTTCACCCAAACGTCGCCCGTTGGAGTCCGTGACGAGCGCCTTGACGTTGGTTGTGCCGAGGTCGAGTCCGAGAAACATGTTCAAATCTCGCAGTAGTCCGCACCGATGAGCCCCGCCGCGAAGCGCAACCGCCGCCGTGCGTCGCCGAAGCAGACGGCGTTGTGGTGCGGGCCGCCCGCGGTGGCGTAGGCGGTCAGGAATTGCCGGACGCCGCCGGCGGGTTTGAGTTTGAAGTGCGGCACGCAAAATCCCGGCAGCGGTCCGCAATCTTCAATCGTGGCCGGCGCGGCGATGATCCGCCACTTGCCACCCGCAATCTGGGTCAGCGCGGCGAACGTGGCCGGGCCGGGTTCGAAGCTGGTGACGAGTGCGAGCTGGCGGTCACGCGTGCGCGTGATAGGCGCGGGCCGGGCGACCAACGCCACCTTGCGGTCGCGCCTGGCCATGGCCACGTTGGCCTCGCCCATGTGGCTCATGAACAAACTCTCGCCGACGAAATCCGTGGTAAAGATTTCCGAAAAACTAGCCGGTGTTTTCAACCAGTTGAAGAAAGCCGTCGCCGCCGCCGCGATGAGGTCGCCTTCGCCACCAAAGCCGATGCCGTCGGCCATCATTCGGCTGGCAGCGACGAAAGGCAGCGTTCGCGTGCGGTCATCGTCGCCAAACGCCAGGAATTGGTAGGTCAGCGCCGACAGCCGGTGATCCGCGACCATCCCGCGCAGCGCCAGTTCGGCGGCGGCGGTGGAATTTAAGTCCGTCTTGGTGAGGTCCGCAGCCAGATCGTAAGCGCGACGATATTTCGCTACGAGTCTTCCAACTTCCGAGGCCGGGGCGGACGCGCAGCGATTGTTGTAGTCCTCCACCGTCAGATTGATCCACGAACAGCCGAGCGTCGCTGCCATGCGTGTGGTGTCCACGGCGAAATCGCCAATGCCCGGGAACGGGTAACCAATCATTCCGATTCGGGCGGAACGAAGCCGGTTGACCGCTGCTGCCGCTGTAAAAAGATCTCCCAACTCTTCCAAACCGCTGGCGTCGTTGTCCGGACTGGTGACGTAGTGGAAGGGAACGCCGCTGCGCGTGAGCACGTTGGCCAGGTCCTGCGTGCCGTGAACGCCGTGGTTGTCCACCATGTTCTGGAGCGTGAAGCCCTGGTCCACCGCGAGAAGTTCCTGCGTGTTCCAGATGATAATCGGCAGGCGCGTGCGTAGAAGCGCGGGCAAAGCCAGTTGGCTGGGCGAGTAGGTCGTCAGAATGACGAGCAGCGCATCCACCTTTGCTGCTTCAAAGCCAGCCACCGCCGCTTCAATGTCCTCACGGCGAAACACGGCGTGTTCGAAGAGCACGTCGGCTTCCCGTTGCAGCGCGGGAACAATCGATTTCCGCAGCCACGACTCCCGCGAGGCGCGCAGATCAGGCAGGAGAGTTTCGTAAAGTTCGAGCGTCAGCGCCAGAAGGCCGACTTTGGGTCGCACGGTTCGATTCATATTGTTATTTTCCGGAAAGAGTCGTGCGCGCGGGAGTTCTCGTTGCCGTCCGCGCAGGCGTGGCTTGCAGCAGTTTTCGGAAACGGGCGATTACAAAGTCCACGATTCGTTCGTCCGCGAGCAATCCGAGTTTGGTCAGCACCGTGCTGTGGCCTTCGTGATAGGCATGCACCCGCGCCCAAAGCCCGGCTTCCAGCAGGCGGCGATGGAATTGTTGGGCGGCTTCGACCCGACGGAATTTCAAACCGGCCAGATAGCCGCGCCCTTGAGCCGACAGTAGTTGTTCAGGAAACTCGGCGGCCAATTCGCGAAATCCCTCCTCGATGCGCTGGCCGATGGCGCAGAGATGATCGGCCTGCCCCTGAATCATTTCGAGCGAGCACAACGCCACGAACGCCGGCAAAGCCGCGCTGCCGTTGGTGCTGATGGCGTCGTATTGCTCAAGGACGTCGTGACGCTCGCGGAAGAGAACGCCGGACAGCGGATGGAAACCGCAGGTCATGCCCTTGCCCAGAACCACCAAGTCCGGCTGTAGGCCAAGCGCGCGATACTCAAACACTTCCGGTTGCCAGAAGCCGGTCTGGATTTCGTCAATGCACAGCAACGCGCCAACCCGGCGACACCAATTCTGAGCCAGCCGCAGATAATCCGCTTCCACGGCAATGGCCTCGCGGTTCATCAGGATCGGTTCAGCCCAAAAGCCGGCCACGCGTGCGCCGTGCTTGCGAAAAGCTTTTTCGAGACCGGCGGGGTCGTTCGGCTCAATGGACACGACTTCGACAGGTCGCTTCAAGTGAGGCCACATCCCGCGCATGAATTGCGGCACCATGTCTGAGCCGTGATAATTTCCGGCGAGCGTAATGATGACAGGTGTGGCCTTCCTGCCCCGATCGCACTCGAAAACCTTGAGTTGAATCTTCAACGCCGCCGCGCACGCCACCGATCCCGTGCAAACGCCAAGCAACACCGTGTCGAGTGGATCTTTTTCTCCGGGCGCGTTGGCGAGTTGGACGAGACGATGGCCAAGTTGTTTGAGTGGCGATTGCGGAATGTTGGAGTGATTGTCCCAGCAAACACCCGCGCGATTGGCGGCCTCCGCCGCAGCGCAAAGTTCGCGGTGATTGTAACCCCACGTCATCTGGTAGTGGCCGGACGTGCAATCCAAAAACAGCCGGCGCTGCTCGCCCAGATAAAACAATCCCCGTCCCACGAGAAAATCGTCGCTCGGCCCCGTCTGGTTGCCGCCGTAGGAATCCTGCAGGGCGGATTTGTCAATGGCTCGAAACGCAGGAACGCCGCGGACGGTTTTGCCGACGTGGTTCAAGAGTTGAGCGGTATCATGGCGTTCAAGGAAGCGCGAACCCGCACGCATCGCGGCCACGATCCCCGGACCGTTCCGCCCCAAGATTCTATCAAGTGACAAACGTGCCTTCATCATTCGTTGCGGGTAAAGATTACCCCTTTCCGGTTCACCGGGTCGAGGCTGATCCCGGCCCCCAGAATTGGAACCAAATCATGACCGCGTACAGCGCCGCCATAATCCCGATGAAAATGCTCCACCATAGGAACAGGTTGCGGACGCCACGGTTTCGCTCGCGTTCGGATTCCGGCAGTTTCGCAACGTTCCAAGACCAGATGATGCCCTTGATGCGTTCCGGGTCCGGCGCGCGAGTGAACAGAGACACGACCACCAGCAGGAGCATGGAAGTGAACCACACCACGAATGTGCGGTTCAGCCAGTTGTCCCACGGCATGAACCAAGAAACGTGTTTGAACAGGTAATACTCCACAAAGGCCGTGAATGGAAAAGCGAACACGAGAACGAACGTGGCGGCGGCGGAGGTGGTTCGCCGCCACAACACGCCCATGAGAAACACGGCGGCAATCGGAGCGGCCACCCACGCCCCGACATTTTGAATCAGGAGAAAGACGCCAAGCTGCCGATGGCTGAACCAGATCGCCAGCAGCGTGGCAATCAGCAGGATCGCAAAGGCGCTCAGCCGTCCGACCCGGACAAGGTGTGGTTCCGGTTTGTCACGGCCAAGAAACGGTTTGTAGAGGTCCATCGTGAACACAGTGCTGCACGAATTGAGGACGGAACTGATGTGCGACAACATGCCGCTGGCCAGCCCCGCCATCACAATACCGCTCAACCCGACCGGCACCAATTCACGCACCAGCACCGGAAACGCCTGGTCTTTGTCCGCCAAATTCGGAAAGAGCTTGAAGGCCACAATGCCGGGAATGACGACCAGCAGCGGCAGAAGAATTTTCATGAAGCCCGCGAACACGACGCCCATCCGCGCGTCCCATTCGCTGCGCGCGCCGAGGCAACGCTGGACGATGAATTGGTTCGTGCAGTTGTACCAGACGCCAATCGAAATGAACAAGGTCCAGACGCCAAACCACGGGTATTCCTTGTCGGTGATCGGGTAGATGAGCTTGAACTTTTCCGGTGACGTGAGCATGAGATTCTGCAACCCGCCGACGTGATGAAGCCCGATCACCGTCACGATCAGCCCGCCGAGCATCATCACCACGAATTGCAGAAAATCCGTCCACGCGACCGAAATCAACCCGCCGTAAATCGTATAGCTGCCCGCCAACGCCGCCAGACAAAGGATGGTCGCGGTTTCATTGATGCCGAACATGCCCTTCATCGCCTTGCCGCCGGCGAGCATCACAACGGACATTTGAGCGATGATCCACAACACGAGCGAGCAGATGGCGAAGAGGTAACGGCAGGCCGGATTGAAACGCCGCTCGAGGAATTCCGGCATCGTGTAAAGCCCGCCGCGAATGTAGTAAGGCAGAAAAATCCAGATCAAAACGGAGAACGTGAACCAGTTGCCCCATTCCCATTGCGCCACCACGAAGCCCACGGCGTAGGCGATGCCGATCATGCCAATGAAGTGCTCCGTGCTGATGTTCGCCGCGATGATCGAGCCTCCAATGGCATACCACGGCAGACGGTCGCCGGCCAGGAAGTAACCTCGCGCGTCGGCAGTTTTCCGGCGGGCAACGTAGAGGCCCAGCGCGATGTTGGCCACGAGGTAAAGCGCAAACAGGAGAAAGTCGAGTTGGTGCGTCATTCGAGCGTCAATCCGGCTTGGGGGCGTTGAGCGCCAATTTCGGCCGCTCGCCTAGCCACCACTTCTCAAAAAGACGCCGCAGCCTTGTGAGTTTTCAGCAGGGCGTCAATGAATTTGTGGAAGCGAAAGCGCCCGCTTCCGGCCATCCATTGCTCCTGGAGCTTTTGGATATACTCGACTCACGTGCCTCGACTCGCTACCGTCCCCGCCATGCAACTCAAGCTGATCAGCCTGCTGGGACTGGTCGCGTTCGTCGCCGTCGCGTGGACGCTTTCTTCGCACCGCAAGCTCTTTCCATGGCGCACCGTGTTGTGGGGGGTGGGATTGCAATTCACCTTTGCGTTGCTGATTCTGAAAACGCCCTGGGGGCGGGCGGTGTTCGATTTCACCGGCGGGGCCATCCGCAAGCTCATCCAGTTCTCCAACGAAGGCTGCAGGTTCGTCTTCGGCCCGCTGGCCGATGACGCCACCATGACGCGCGTGTTTCCCGGCAACCCGTTCGTTTTTGCGGTGCTCGTCACGGGCACCATCATCATCGTGTCGAGTCTCTCGACCCTGCTTTACCACTGGGGCGTGCTGCAAAAAATCGTCCGCGCCATCGCGTGGGTGATGCGCAAAGCCATGCGCACCAGCGGCAGCGAAACGCTCTCCGCGGCGGCGAACATCTTCATGGGCCAGACCGAGGCCCCGTTGCTGATCAAGCCGTACTTGCCCCGCATGACGCGGAGCGAACTCCAATGCATGATGGTCGGCGGCATGGCTACCATTGCCGGTGGCGTGGCGGCGGTTTATGCGAAGATGGGGGCGGACGCCGGACACCCGGACATCGCGGGTCACCTGCTCACTGCCTCCGTGCTCAACGCGCCTGCGGCCCTGCTGATTTCCAAGATCATGCTGCCCGAAACCGAGCCAAGCGAAACCGCCGGCGCGACGCCCAAAGACCCGCCGCGCACCACCATCAACGGCATTGACGCACTCTGCCGCGGCGCGGGTGAGGGCATGATGCTGGCGATCAATGTCATGGCCATGCTCATCGCATTCGTGGCGGTGGTGGCGCTGGCGAATTTTCTGCTGGCCTGGCCACAGACAAAGCTCGGCGTGACCGCGCCGGTGACGCTGCAAAGCCTTCTGGGCTGGGTCAACGCCCCATTCGCCTGGTTGATGGGCGTGCCGGTGAATGACTGCCGGACAATCGGCGGCATTCTCGGCGAGCGCATTGTGCTCAATGAATTCATCGGCTACCTCTCGCTTACCAATCCAAACACCGTGGTAAGTGAACGCAGCTTCGCAATCGCAACGTATGCGCTCTGCGGTTTCGCTAATTTCTCCAGCATCGCCATCCAGGTGGGCGGCATCGGTTCGCTCGCTCCGGAGCGCCGCGGCGACATGGCCCGTCTTGGCGTGCGCGCGATGGTTGGCGGATTGCTGGCGACTTACCTCACGGCGGCGATCGCGGGGATTCTACTTTGAAACCATTTTGCCCAAGCGGCGCCAGGGTAATTGATTTGGGATGGTGCGCGATAGAGGGTTCGAACCTCTGACCCCTTCCGTGTCAAGGAAGTGCTCTACCACTGAGCTAACCGCGCCCAAAACAGCGTGTAAACGTTGCCAGATCAGCGCGGATAGGCAAGCGGATTTAGCCTCGTCAAAAAGTTCTTGAAGGCGATGCGGCTGAAAGATCGAGCAGTCTCGATCGGTGTCGCTCTAGCCACGGCCCTTAAGGTGCGATGGCGGCCACCGTGACCGGCCCGAGCAGGCCGGAGTCGTAAAGTGGCCACTCGGATGCGTCAAAGGGTTTGTAATTCAGGTTCACAAAGTTGATGTCGTGGAAATTTTTCCACTTCACGCCGCGCCGGTCCAAGTCGCGGATTCGGTTGGCGGATACGTTTGTCACCTCGACTTCGAGCAAATTGCTGGTCGGCTTCATTTCATCCACCACAACACGGAAGGGCGGCATAATGAGCGTGCCCCAATCGCGGCCATTGAGCCGAACACGAAGACTCTGGCAAACCTTGCCGAAGTCGAGCAGCCACTGTTTTACCGAGGCATCAGGAGCATCAAACGCAATCGAATACCGCGCGGTACCGGCGAAACGTTGAGCTTCCGCCCCACCAAACTCCGTCCACGACGCCAGTTGATCGGTTTGAATGCTTCGTGGCAGTGTCGGCCCACCAGCGATAAACTCGACGCGCCAGGTGCCTTTGATTTCGCCAGGCGAACCGGCTAAACGCCAGTCGGCCCAGACGGGTCCATCCACGTGCTTTTGAGCCAACATTCGCAGAACGACCGACTGGCCCGGCGCAAGTTGAACGTGAACCTGCGCTTTGCCGTCAGCGCCCGGCCGCAACTCACCCGCACCCACACGACCGCTCAATCCGTCCATTAACACCACTGAATGCCCACGTCGCGCTAGTGTTATCCAGTCATCAATTTCCTGCTCGCCCCGATTGGCAATGAAGTAATCGTGACCGTTGTCGTAGGCGCGCCGGAGGCACATCAGCCCGGCATGATCGAACATGGCTTCACGAGCAACGTCCGCCCCGGCCAGCGCCGATTCCAGTTCACCCACGAGCACGCGACCGTTGCCAATCTTTGCTTCCTGGAACTTGCCGGTTGCGGGCCCAAGTTTAACCTCACGCAAAGCCCTTTTGAATTTGGCCCTCTGCTTTTCAAGATTGGCAAATCCGGGCGAGTCTTTCGGCAGATGGCTTTCAAAGACAACTGTCGCACCAGCGCGGGCTAGTGAGATCAGGTTTTGAAGCGTCAGCGCGGGCATGCAATCGCATGGAGGAACAACAACGACACCATAGCTGCTCCCAGGCAGCCGGATCGTTCCGGATTTTCCAGCCTTGGCCGTGGCCAGTTGCCGGTCGGAGACGTAGTCGAACGCGTAGCCGCGATTCCATAAATGTTTCGCGGTCTTGCCGATGGGTTGCGCCTCGAACCATCCGCGCGAGTGGACGTTGAAATGCGGCAGCAAACGGTCGCCGGGCTGCTGCCAGAAATCGTGGACGGGCCAGTAGAGCAAAATGTCGTTGTCGGGCCGGCCACTCTGCAGGACGGACTGGCAGCGCGCATTGTAGGCGTTGAGGGCGGGTACGTCGCGCCAGATTGAATTGCGCGGGTTCATCTCCGTGGAGGCGTAGAACAGCCAACCGGGCCAATCCGCCTCGTCCGGCGAGTAACACGTGCCGTGGTAAATCACGTGGTTGACCCCGGAGAGAAACACATCGTCGATCAGGGATTTCATGTCCGCCAGCGTCTCGGTGAAATGTTCCTTGAGCCACGTGCCGGTCTCGCACGCGACCAGGTTTTTGCCGGTCACGTGCGCGGCGGAGGAAGCAAACTTCGATACGAGTTTGTTTCGATCCTGGTTAAACATCTCCGTTTCGGGAATATCAGCCGCGGCGTAAAGGTCCAGCAAGTTGCCCGGCGAACCGTGCGCCTGGTTGCGGGTCTGGAAGCCGTGCGAGTGCGCCCATTTCACCCACAACGGCAGCGATTTTTCAACCATCAGGTCGGAGACGGTTTCCCGGTAATCACATCTGACGCGCGCGGCGCGGTCGTTTACTTCCTTGCCAAAGAGCGCCGGCAGTTCGGTTTGCAGGAGATAACCCCGCCGTTTTTCGAACTGCGTGAAGAAATCCGGTGCCCAGTCAGAGACATATTCATAGGAATCGTGATACTGTGCGCGCGGTTTTGGTCCGGTGTAATGGTCAAAAGCCGCGGTGAACCGTTGCAGGTAATGACGCATCGCCTCGGGGTAGATGAGGTTCAGCATGTGGCCCTCCCCGCCTGGCGCGGCGCGTTTCACCTTTCGCCCTGAGGGTCGCTGCGAAACAGCATAGACGCGCCATGAACCTTCAGGCGCGGGCCAGTCCACCGTCCCGTCCGGCTTGATTCTGTCCGTCAGTTTGATGCATTGGCCATCAGGTGAGAAGGCTGCCAGCGCTTGAGTTTCCGCGCGTTCAATTTTCTCGGCGATGCTTGAACCGCCGGCCACTTCAAACGTCTTCACCACGACGGACGCGTTTGCTTCCTGGTCGGTGACCGCCGATCCGCCGAAGCACCAACCCGTGCCCGTGGTCATGTCCACGCCCAGATCCAGACGCTGCGCTTCGGACACGGTGAAGTGGAGCATCTCCATACA